>CAJMSU010000009.1 GCA_905216155.1 uncultured bacterium | reverse complement strand
TTTTATTCATAAGAAAACCCTTAGAAAAAAATCTAGGGTTTGTCTACACTCTGAAAAGATAGAAACTACAAAATTTCTATCTTTTCTTGTGCCTGCAAAGCTGTAATAGCAATGACACCAACTATATCATTAACATTAGCACCTCTTGATAAATCATTAACAGGATTATTAAGTCCTTGACAAATTGGACCATATGCATTAGCATTGCCAAGTCTTTCAACTAATTTATATCCAATATTAGCTGAATCTAAATTAGGAAAAATCAACACATTTGCTCTACCTTTTAAAACACTATCTGGACACTTAATTTTTGCGACCTCAGGTACAATAGCAGCATCTAATTGTAACTCTCCGTCAATTACTAAATTAGGAAAGTTTTTAATAGCTAACTTGGTAGCCTCTCTTACCTTTAATACATCAGGATGATTAGCGCTGCCCTTAGTAGAATGTGAAAGCATTGCCACTTTAGGATCTTTCTTAATTAATTTAGAAAAACTATTTGCTGTATCTCTTGCAATGTATGAAAGTGCCAAGGCATCAGGAGATTGATTAAGTCCAGCATCAGCAAAAAGAAAAATTCCATCACTACCATAAGAAGAATTAATAGTCTCCATTAAGAAAAAAGAAGAAACTAATTTAGTATCACTATTAGTTTTAATAATTTGTAAAGCAGGTCTAATAGTATCAGCAGAAGAATGACACGCTCCAGAAACAACCCCATCAGCATATCCCATCTTAACAAGTAAACAGGCAAAATAAATATAATCACTATAAATAAGTTTTTTTGCCTCATCATAACTTAAACCTTTATTTTTTCTAAGTTCAAATAAATAATTAACTAATTTGTCAGTCAAATCATTATTAATAGGATCAATAATTTCTGCTTTTTTTAAAATTATATCATCAACATAAGAAAAATCATCCCTATTACCAACAATTATAATATCACAGATATCTTCTCTTAACGCTATACTAATAGCCTTCATAACTCTACTATCCATATATTCCGGCAAAACTATTTTAACCTTATATTTCTTAGCTCTTTCTTTGATTTTATCTATAATACTCATTATATTCCCCTTTTATTTATCTTTTAATATTTCATATATTTCACGTTTTTCATTATTATAAAATTCTTTTTTCTTATATCCAAAGAACAGTCTTATTATATTAGATGGAAAAGACATAATTAATTTATTAAATACTACAACATTATCATTATAAAACTTAATAGCAGCAACTAAATCAATTTCGTTTTCGTTAATATCATTAATTACCTCGACCAAAGCTTTTCTCTTATATAATTTTTCATTATCATCAAGCAATTTAAATAAATCATTATATGCATCCTTTAATATATTATTAAATTCAAAATGATTAATTTCTTTAACATTAACCTCATCAATATTATCTAAAAAATCTTTAATTTTTAATTCTTTTTTTATAATTGGTCTACATCTTTTCAATAAATCAAACTTTTTTTCTAAATAGATATCTATATTATTTTCAGCTTCATCCATCTTAATAATAGCAAATTTAAACTTATTATGAAAAATAACAATTATAAGTAAAATAAGTGCAACTAAAACAACGCATCCTAAAATAATCTCTATCATAAAACTTCACCTCTATAATAACCTAATTATAGCAAAATAAAGGTGAAGTTACAATATTTACAAATCTAATTTTAAGTAGCTTTTTCATTAGAACTCTTCTCATCAAAAGTCCTATCTTCATAAGTAGGTTCTGTTCCCTTTATAAAGTACATTAATTTCTTTTTAGTAGCAGCATCATCAACTGGCTTTCCAGAAATAGGATCAACTAATACAGCAGAAACATTATCTGGTATTTTATACCAAGCATCTTTTTTACCATTTTCATAATTTTCAACAGATTTATACCATATATTTTGTGCATACTTATATTCCTTAGTAGAAAGTTCTTGATTATCATCATATCCCACCCATACAGCACACAAAATATCTTTATTAAAACCAATATCCCAATTGTCACTATTAGTAGTACCACTTTTCAAAGCATATTTGTGTGTAAGTTTAGCATTTAAACTAATTGCAGTTGGATAATTATAATCAATGTAACTTGGATCATAAGTAGCAGTTAACATATTATTTAAAATAAAAACCAAACTAGAATTTAAAACAGGTACCTTATCATTTTTAGCCTTATATAAAACATTACCATCCATATCAACTACTTTTTCAATTAAATGTGGCTTAACTTTATATCCAAGATTAGCAAAAGCAGAGTATCCAGCAGCCATTTCAGTAATACTTATTTCATTTGTACCAAGAGGAAGAGAAGGAATATCTTGAAGTTTTGATGTAATTCCAACCCTTCTAGCTACATTAATTAAAGCATCACTTCCTAAAAATAAATGAGTTTTAACAGCATAAATATTTTCAGAATAAGCAATAGCCGTAGCCATAGAAATAGGTTTATTACCATATGTATTATTATAATTTTTAGGTGTATAATCACTTTGATTATTAAAAGTAAAAGTAGTAGCTTCACTAGTAAAAGCTGAACTAGAAGTAAATCCATTTTCTAAAGCAGCATAATATAAATATGGTTTCATAGTAGAACCAACTTGTCTTTTTGACTCAATCACTCTATTATATGCCGATTTATTATAATCTTTTCCACCTACAAGTGCAATAATACCACCAGTATTAGGATTCATCATAACAGAAGAGGTTTGAATTTCTGAGTTCTCTGGAATTGTTTCTAAAACTGTCTTTTCCAAATTTTTTTGTGCTTCTAAATCCAAATTAGTATATATTTTTAAACCTTTAATATTGTTAAAGGTATCAGGAATACCATCAATAGTTTTTAACTCTTCTAAAACAGCATCGTGATAATACATAGCAACACTTAAATCTTCTCTTTCTTTTTCACCAATAAAATCAAGTTGTTCATTATAAGCATCATTTTTTTCTTTCTTGCTAATTAACCCATTTTCATACATTAAATTTAAAACAGTCAATTGTCTTTTCTTAGCAGCTTTAAAATCAATAAAAGGTGAATAATTACTAGGAGCTTTAGGAATACCTGTAAGAATAGCAGCCTCAGCTAAATCTAAATCATTAGCACTTTTTCCAAAATAGAAATTACTAGCAGCATCAATTCCATACATGCCATGTCCATAATTAATAGTATTTAAATATCCCTCTAATATTTGATCTTTTGAATAACTGTTTTCAATTTTTATTGTATACCACATCTCATCCCATTTTCTCTTCCAAGTCTTATCAAAATTCAAAAATAAATTTTTTGCATATTGCTGTGTAATAGTAGAAGCACCCTGTTCTTTTTTACCTGTAGTTAAATTAACATAACCAGCCTTTAAGATCCTAATATAATCAAATCCATGATGTTTATAAAAATTTTTATCCTCACAAGATACAGTAGCATCAATTATATATTTACTAATATTATTTAGACTAACCCATTTTTTAGATTCAGTACCTTGAAAAAAGAGTTTGTTCGAATTATCATAAAAAGATATATTATTAGCACTATTAATTTTTAATTTAGGAGAAGTTTTAATATAAACAAAAACACCACCAACTGCCAAAATACCTATTATTAAAACAAAAATCATCAATTTCCAAATCTTTTTCATATAATCCGACCTTTCCTTATTATTATTTAATCAAAAGGAAAAAATATGTATGAAATTTTATAAACATATGCTATAATCTAAACTAGAAATTAACAAGAGGTGAAAAATGTCTAAAGTAAAAATAAAAGTAAGTGTTAATGATGATATAGAAAAAGAATATAATGCCATATATCGAGAAAAAGAAAAATTATTAACATATAAAGAAGAAGACAATACTCTAGTAAAATTTAATTATAAAGATAATGTTCTAATAAGAGAAAATGATTCTCTTTTTATGCAATATAAATTTGTAAATAAAAAAACAAGTAAGAATAAAATTTTTATAAAAGATTTAAAACAATATTTAGATATAACTTTATTTACAAAAAGCATATTAGTTAAAGATAATATTATAAATATAACTTATGTAATAGAAGATAATTTATTTAATTATAAAATAGAGGTGATAAAAGATGAGTATTATAAAAAAAATTAATGAAGAATTAACAGAGATATTTAATAACATAGGATATGAAGTAGAACAGGTAAATCTACAGCCATCAGGTAGAAAAGATTTAGGTGATTATCAAATAAATGACGCTATGACTTTAGCTAAAAAATATCATCAAAACCCAAGAGAAATAGCAGAAAAAATAAAAAAAGAATTAGAAAAAAGTAATAAATTTACTAATATAAATATAGCCGGACCAGGTTTTATCAATATAACTTTTCAAGATGAGTTCATTTATGAATTCTTAAATGAAATAAATAAAGATATAAATAATAATATAGATAAAGTTGCCAAGAAAAAAGTAATAATAGATTATGGTGGTGCCAATATAGCCAAAGCCCTACATGTTGGACATTTAAGAAGTGCTAATATTGGAGAAGCTGTAAAAAGATTAGCAAAAACCCTAGGCTATGAAACTATAGGTGATGTTCACTTTGGTGATATAGGAAGACAATCAGGTATGGTTATATCAGAAATAAAAAGAAGAAATCCAAATCTTGCTTATTTTGATGATAATTATAATGGAGATTATAATGATATTGATTTTGATATAACAGAAGATGAATTAGCAGAAATTTATCCTACTGCATCCATTAAAGCTAAAGAAGATGAAAGCATAATGGAAGAAGTAGTAGAAATTACCAAAGAACTAGAAACAGGACACAAAGGATATACTGCATTATGGAATAAAATAAAAGAAGTTTCAATAAAGGATATAATGGGAGTTTATGAAAAAATAAATACTCATTTTGAATTGTTAGAAGGAGAAAGCGACTGCTATCCATATATAAAAGAAACTGTTGATATTTTAGAGAAAAGTAATAAATTAATAGATAGTGAAGGTGCTAAGATAATAGATGTAAAAGAAGAAACAGATACATCGCCAATGCCACCTTTAGTAGTAATAAAAAGTAATGGTGCAACACTTTATGCAACAAGAGAGTTAGCAACCCTTTATTCTAGAATAAAAAGATTTGCACCAGATGAAATATGGTATTTTACAGACATGCGTCAACAATTATATTTTGAACAAGTTTTTAGAGCAGCTAAAAAAACAAATCTTGTAAATGAAAATGTTAAATTAGAATGGTTTGGTTTTGGAACAATGAATGGACCAGATGGAAAACCATTTAAAACAAGAGATGGTGGAGTAATGAGTCTAAAAGAACTTATTAAAAATATAGAAACAGAAACATCAAAAAAAATAAACAAAGATATAGTAATAGAAGAAAAAGCTCAAGAAACAGCAGAACAAATAGCAATAGCAGCCTTAAAGTATGCCGATTTAATACCATTCAGAACAACAGATTACATCTTTGATACTAATAAATTTATAGACTTTGAAGGAAAAACAGGCCCATATCTTCTTTACTCTACTATAAGAATGAAATCACTTTTAAATAAAGCAAAAGATATAAAAGTAGAAAAAATAACAAAATTAAAAGGAGAAAGTGAAAAAGAAATAGCGCTAACACTATTAAATCTCCCAATAATATTAAAAAAATCTCTTGAAGTAAAATCAGTAAATGATATTGCCGATTTTATCTACACATTAACTAGTAAATATAATAAGTTTTATGCAGAAAACAAAGTTTTATTAGAAAAAGATAAATTACTTCAAGAATCTTGGATAATTCTAACAAGTATTGTATATAATACCAATAAATTACTATTAGATATTCTAGGACTTCAAGTTCCAGAAAAAATGTAGTAAAAAAGTGTTGTAATTAATAAAGATATATGTTATAAGTTTAGTTGGTGTTTTATTACCATAACAAAAATATAATAATTACATATAATGTGTTAAATATAGGAGGATGTTATGAGCATTGAAAAAATGTCTAAAGAAGATTTAGAATTATTATCAAATAAAGAAATAACTTATATGATTTTAGAAGAAAGTAAAAAATCAATAAATACTGCAGATTTATTTAAAAAAATAGTTAAATTATTAGAATTACCAGACTCATACTTTGATACAAAGATTGCCGATTATTATACCTCACTTGCTACTGATAAAAGATTTGTACTTTTAAATGATGGAACTTGGGATTTAAAAAATCGTTATAAATCTGATGAAATAAAAAAACATACAGAAGAAGACGAAGATGATGAAGAAGACGATCAAGATGATGAAAAAGAAGTAGTAGAAGATGACATAGAAGAAGACAACTATGATGATCAAGATACAGAATATGATGAAGATGCTAATGAAGAACTAAAAGATTTAGTAGTAATAGATGAAGATGAATTAGAACTAGAGGGATAATCTAGTTTTTTTCTAGATAAATTTATGTTATAATACCATTGTTAAGAAAGGAGATTCCTATGATTGAAAGATTAGAAACTACATTAAAAAAATATAATGAATTATCACAAGAATTAACAAAACCAGAAGTTTTAAGCGATATTAAAAAAACAAGAGAATATTCTAAAGAAATGGCAGCATTAGAAGATATAGTTATTTGTTATAAAAAATATAAAAAAGTATTATCTGACATAGAAGATAATAAAGAAATGCTAAAAGATCCAGAACTATCTGATATGGCAAAAGAAGAATTAAAATCATTAGAAGAAGAAAAAGCAAAACTAGACCAAGAACTTGAAATATTATTAATACCAAAGGATCCTAATGACTCTAAAAATGTTGTAATAGAAATAAGAGGAGCAGCTGGTGGAGATGAAGCTAATATCTTTGCTGGAGATTTATTTAGAATGTATACAAGATATGCCGAAAAAAAAGGATTTAATTATCAAGTATATAATTCTGTGGAAGGAACAGCTGGAGGATATAGTCAAATAGAATTTATTGTAAAAGGAACAGGAGCATATTCTCTATTAAAATATGAATCAGGATCTCATAGAGTTCAAAGAGTACCAGTAACAGAATCAAACGGTCGCCTTCAAACTTCAACAGCAACAGTTTTAGTAATGCCAGAAGCAGATGAAGATATAGATATAGAAATTAATCCTAATGATTTAAGAATAGATATTTATCGTTCATCAGGTTGTGGAGGACAAGGAGTAAATACAACAGATTCAGCAGTAAGAATTACCCATCTTCCAACTAACACAGTAGTAACTTGTCAAAATGAAAGAAGTCAAATTCAAAATAAAGAACAAGCCATGAAAGTTTTAAAAACAAGACTTTATGAAATGGAACAAGAAAGAAAGATGAAAGAAGAAGGAGAACAAAGAAGAAGCAAAATCGGATCTGGAGATAGAGCAGAGAAAATAAGAACATATAATTATCCACAAAATAGAGTTACAGATCATAGAATAGGATTTACTACTAAAAACTTAGACAGAGTAATGGATGGAGATTTAGATGATATAATAAATGCCCTAATTCAAGAAGATCAAAAAAGAAAATTGGAAGGTAATGAATCATAATATAGGTAACTTATGAAAGTAGAAGAATTAATAGTATATGGAAAAAGTCAAGTACATTCTGACTTAGTTAAGATTTTATTAGCAGAGTTACTTAATTTAAATCCATTAGAATTATTAAATCATTTAGATGAAGAAGTAGATCAAGAAAAAATAAATACTTTTAAACAAGAAATAGAATCTCTTAAAAATAATAAACCAATTCAATATGTTTTAGGAAATGTTAATTTTTATGGACAAAAATTTTATGTAAATGAAAATGTATTAATTCCTAGATTTGAAACTGAAGAATTAGTTGAAAATACAATTAAATATATAAACAAGTATTTTACCAAACCTATAGATATAATAGATTTAGGTTGTGGAACTGGAGTAATTGGCCTTACACTAGAAAAAAAAGTTTCCACAAATTCTGTGGATTTAATAGATATAAGTAAAAAAGCCCTAGAAGTTACTAACAAAAATTGTGGAAAACTAAATTCTAAAGCCAATATTATAGAAAGTGATATGTTTTCTAATGTGGAAAAAAAGTATGACGTAATAATAAGCAATCCACCATATATAAAAACAAATGAAGAAATAGAAGAAATAGTAAAAGAAAATGAGCCAAGTATTGCCCTATATGCAGGAGAAGATGGTCTTGACTGCTATAAGAAAATACTAAAAGACATAAAAAAACATATGAAAGAAAAATGCCTAATTGCCTTTGAAATAGGATATAAACAAAAAGATGATATAATAAATTTAATAAGAAAAAATATCCCTGATGTAAAAATAGAAGCAAAAAAAGATTTATCAGGAAAAGATAGGATGATATTTATTTTTAAAAATCTTGAATAAAAAAATATCAAGTTCCTCACTATATAATTGAAAGTGAGGAATTTTTGTGAAAAAAGCAATCATTATTTTAACTATTTTAGTAACTATACTATCACTAAATAAAGAAGAAAAAGTAGAAATACCAAAAGACTCTATTAGATTTAGAGTAGTAGCAAATAGTAATTCAGAAAAAGACCAAACAATAAAGAAAAAAATTGTTAATAATTTAAAAGAAAATATTTCCCTATTGGAATATAATAATAAATCACTAAAATCATCCAGAAATAACATAAAAAAAATAATTCCTAAATTCTCAGAAGTTGTTGATAAAACATTAACTGATGAACAAGAAAATATTACATATAACATTAACTATGGTATGAATTATTTTCCAGAAAAAGAGTACAAAGGAACTATATATAAAGAAGGAAAATATGAATCATTAGTAATAACATTAGGAAATGGTCAAGGAAATAATTTCTGGTGTGTCCTATTTCCACCACTTTGTCTATTAGATGAAGAAGATGAAACAACAAATGTAGAATATACATCTCTTGTAAAAGAAATAATAGATAAGTATTTTTAATAAAATAAATTAATAAAATATATAAGGTGATTGAATGAACAAAATACTTATATATTTTTTTATTGCAGTAGGACTTAGTATGGATGCTTTTTCATTAGCACTAGCATATGGAACAAATGGTTTAAAACTAAACAAAATAATAAAATTAAGTACTATAGTAGGCCTATTTCATTTTATAATGCCAAAACTAGGTGGATTAATAGGTCTAAGTTTATTTGAAAGTTTTGTATCCAAAGCTAATATTTTAGTAGGAATAGTATTTCTAGTAATAGCAATAGAAATGTTTTTATCAAGAGATGAAGAAGAAAAGGTAAATATTACAAATTATTTATCCATGATATTATTTGCGTTTACTGTAAGCCTAGATAGTTTCTCGGTAGGAATAGCACTTTCTCTAACAGAAAAAACTATAACTAATGCCTGCCTAATATTTTCCATAGTAAGTTTTCTATTTACTTTTTCTGGTTTATCATTAGGAGAAAAATTAAATGAGAAGTTAGGAAAAAAATCAATCTATATAGGAATTATAATATTACTTCTTTTATCACTTAAATATTTCCTTTAATTTACGCAATTTTACTTAATAATAAGTAGTAATTATTGACAATAATCGTATATTTTTTTATGATTATATTGGGTGATTATCTATGTTAGTTAATTCTAATGAAATGCTTCTAAAAGCTAAAAAAAATCATTATGCCGTACCACACTTTAACATTAATAATTTAGAATGGACAAAGTATATTTTAGAAGAATGTAATGAATTAAATATACCAGTTATTCTAGGAGTGAGTGAAGGCGCTGCTAAATATATGGGTGGATTTAACACCATATATAAAATGACAGAAGGACTAATTCAAGATTTAAATATAAAAATACCAGTCTGTCTACATGTAGATCATGCCAAAAGTGAAAAGGTTTGTATAGCTGCAATAGATGCCGGCTTTAAATCTGTAATGATAGATGCATCTATTTATCAAGTAGAAGAGAATATATTAATTACCAAAAAAGTAGTAGATTACGCACATAAACATAATGTAAGTGTAGAAGCAGAAATAGGTCACATAAAAGAAGCAAAAGATAACATAGAAAAAATGGAAAATGCAACCTTAGAAGATTGCTTAAAGATGGTAAAAGAAACACACATTGATTCATTAGCACCAGCTTTAGGTAGCGTTCATGGACTTTACAAAGAAGAAGCTAATTTAGATTTTGAAACAATGCAAAAAATAAATGATGAATTAGAAATACCATTAGTATTACACGGAGGAACAGGAATAGAAGACGAAAAAATAAAACATGCTATTGCTTGTGGTATATCAAAAATAAATATAAATACAGATCTACAAGTTGCCTGGAGCAAAGATGTAAAAAAATATATAAAAGAAAATGATACTGTATATGATCCAAGAAAAATAATTCAAAGTGGAGAAAAAGCCATCAAAAGAAGAGTAAGAGAAATAGTAACCTTATTTGGTACTAAATTATAAAATATAATAAGGAAAGAGGAAGTAATATGAAGATAATGGAAATAGAAGGCCAGCATGAATTAACTGGTACTATTAGAATAGGTGGTGCAAAAAATGCAACAGTAGCCTTAATACCAGCAGCTATTCTATCAGATGAAGAAGTAACAATTTGCAACATACCAGAAATTACTGATACAGAAGCATTATGTGATATATTAAAAGAATTAAAAGTTGACATCAAAAGAGCCAGTGAAAGTATTATAATTAATTCAAAAAACATGGAAAATATAGAAATAAAAGAAAGCTTTTCAAAAAAACTAAGAGCATCATATTATTTTATGGGAGCCTTGCTTGGAAAATATAAAAAAGCAATTATGTATTTTCCTGGAGGATGTTCAATAGGTGCTAGGCCAATTGATTTACATCTAAAAGGTTTTGAAGCTTTAGGTGCAAAGGTTACTAATGAAAAAAATAAATATATTGTAGAAGCAGATGAATTAAAAGGAGCAAACATTTATTTAGATATAGCATCAGTAGGTGCTACAATAAATATCATGTTAGCAGCAGTCAAAGCCAAAGGAATTACTGTGATAGATAATGCTGCCAAAGAACCAGAAATAGTAAATGTAGCAACATTCTTAAATAATATGGGTGCTAAAATAACTGGAGCTGGAACATCTACAATTAGAATAGAAGGTGTAGATTATCTTCATAAATGTTTCCATGAAGTAATTCCTGATAGAATAGAAGCAGGAAGTTATATAATAATGGGAGCATTAGCAGGTAAAAATTTAAAAGTAGATAATATAATTCCAGAACATCTAGATTCACTTACTTCAAAATTAGAAGAAATAGGCGTAGAATTAGAAATAGGTAGAGATTATATAATGGTTTTAGAACAACATAAATATAAACCAACTAATATAAAAACAGCCGTTTATCCAGGCTTTCCAACAGATCTTCAACAACCGTTTACTGTTCTGTTAACAAAATGTAACGGAAAAAGCAAAGTAACAGAAACTATATGGGAAAATAGATTTATGCATGTAGCATACCTTAATCAATTAGGAGCAGATATCACTATAAAAAATCAAACAGCTACAATTATTGGACCAACAAAATTAACAGCATCAACAGTAGTAGCAACAGATTTAAGAGCAGGAGCAGCTATGGTAGCAGCAGCCCTAATAGCCGAAGGCACAACAACAATTACTAATATAGAACACATATTAAGAGGTTATGAACAAATAGTAGAAAAATTAACTAGTGTAGGTGCTAAAATATCAATCAAAGAAATATAATTAATTAGTATATTTCTTTTTTTATGGAGGCATTATGAAATTTATAAAAAAACATATAAAATTAATAATATTGTTATTAGTAATTATATCCATATTTATAATTTTTAACTTAACAAACAAAAATAATATTAATTATACATCTATAGGAGATGGTTTTGCTCTTGGAAAAAATAGTTATGGCGAAATAAACTATGGCTATAGTGATTATATAAGAGATTATCTAAAAGAAGAAGATAAACTAAACTTTTATACTAAGTCATTTTCTAAAGAAAATATTTCAATATCTAAATTAACTGCCGACATAATAACAAATAAAAAAATAAGGATAAAAAATGATGAAATAAATATAAAACAAACATTAAGAGAAACATCTATTCTAACCATGTCAATAGGAATTAATGATTTAATATATAGAGTAAATATAGAAGATAATTTAACAGATGAAAAAATAAATAATATAGTAAATGATGTATATAAAGAGTTTAATGAATTAATAAAAGAAATAAGAAAATATTATCCTCATAAGATATATGTAATAGGATATTATACAGAAAATATTAATAATTATTATTTAAAATTAGCTATTAACAAATTAAATGAAAAACAACAAGTAAACAAAGAAATAATCTATATTGATACAAAAAATATATTTGAAAATAATAAATCATTATTATCTAATCCTAAAAGTATTTATCCAAATAGAACAGGATATAAAGAAATTTCTAATGAAATAATTGCAAAAATAACAAAAAAACTTGAAAAAGTGTAAATTTATTGTTATACTAATAACGCATTTAATTACTATGACAAATGTTGTCATGGCGGAAGGAGAGATAATATGAAAAAAGGAATTCATCCAGAAATTAAAGATTGTACAGTAACTTGTGCATGTGGTGAAACATTTACTTGTAAATCAACAAAAGATTCAATCAGTGTTGAAGTTTGTTCTAAATGTCATCCATTCTATACTGGAAAACAAAGTAGAGCATCTCGTGCTGGTCGTGTTGATAAGTTCAACAAAAAATATGGATTTGATCAAAAATAAGCTGCATAGTAATGCAGTTTTTTTGTCTATTACTTTACACTTTTATAAAGAAAATATAAGTAAATAATTGTCAATAAAAGTATTAAATATTATAATAAAATCAGAAAGGAGAATAGCGTTATGAAAAAGAATTTATTAAAGGTAGTATTTTTATTTTCACTATTTGCATTAATGCCATATATTAATGTTAATGCCAAAAGTGAAACAGTAACAGATGAGGCTACACTACTAAGTGCATTGAATGATTCTACTATTGATACTATTGTTTTAGGAAGTGATATAGAAACAACACAAAAAATCAATATTACAAGAGATGTAACAATTGATGGATCAGGAAACCAAATAAAATATGTAGGTACATTCAAAGGAACAAATGATAATACAACATGGGCTGGAATCTATGTATTACATGCATATCGTTCAAATGTTACAATTAAAAATGTTAAATTAACAGGAGGTAATGCAGCACTTAATGTTAATGGTTCAAAAGTAACATTAGTTGGAACAATCGATGTATCTGGAAATGGTTTTGGTGGAATCGAAATGGGTAAAGGAACTAATGTAGTTGAATACCCACATATTGATGCTAAAAATGCAACAATTGTAAACACAACAGAAAGTAAGTTATTACCAACATTATGGATTGATGGAATATCAGCCGAAGAAATTGAAGCAAATAACGTAGATGTAGAAATTGATGATGATGCATTTAAAGGTGCAGTTATGGTTGATTCAAATGGACAATTCCAATTCTATACAGTAAAAGCTAATACGCCAACAGGTGATGGATATACTGACTTATTAGAAGATGAAGATAATAACAATAAAAATGAAAATAATAATCAACAAGAATCAGCAAAAGATACAACAATAAGTAAAAATCCTAATACTTCTGATAATGTATTAATTTATACCTTAATTTCATTAATTGGTTGCGCAACATTAGGTTATTCAGTAAAAAAAGTTGCTACTAGATAGAACTATAAAAAAATGATATAATCAAGATGATATATAAATATCATCTTTTTATTATATGAGAAGGGATAATATGAAAAAAAATCTAAATAAAACATCAACTAGAAAAACAGGCTATAGAATGGATAGATATAAAAAGAAAAAACGTCTTAAATTATGGGCCTGGCTAGTAATTATAACAATTAATATTATCGTAGTAATAATAGCTCTATATCAAATAAATGATTGGGATAAAGATAATAAATCAACTAATAAACAACTAAAAGAAATAAAAGACAAAGTAAAAGTAGAACAAACTAATAGTAATGAAGAATTAATAAACCAACAAGATAATAAAGATAATGATTATTGGAACTACATAAAACTACCATTAGTAAGTGTTGATTTTAAAGAATTATTAGAAAAAAATAGTGATACAGTAGCTTTTCTAAAAGTAAATGGTACTAATATCAATTATCCCGTAGTACAAACAAATGATAATGAATATTATCTACATCACTCATATAATAAAACAAAAAATGATGCAGGTTGGGTATTTTTAGATTATCGTAATAACTTAGATAATCTTCAAGAAAATAGTATTATATATGCTCACGGTAGATATGATACAACAATGTTTGGTTCACTAAAAAATGTTTTTAAAAGTGATTGGTATAATAAAACAGATAATTATGTAGTATATCTATCAACACCAAAGAAAAATATGCTATGGCAAATATTTTCTGTTTATAAAATAAAAACAGAAACATATTACTTAACAAGCAGTTTTGCATCTGATGAATCATATCAAAAATTTATTAATACAATAAAAGAAAGAAGTAAATACAATTTTAATACTAATGTAACAACAAATGATAGAATATTAACACTATCAACATGTTATAATAGTAGTGAAAAAGTCGTATTACACGCAAAATTAATAAAAATACAAAATAGATAGGAGAATAAATATGAAAATAGGAATTGCAAATGATCATAGAGGTTATAAATTAAAAAAATTTTTAAAAAACAAACTAGAAGAAAAAGGATATAAAGTAATAGATTATGGTACTGATAGTGAAGAATCTGTTGATTATCCAGATTATGCTTTTATTCTAGGAGAAAAAGTAGTAAAAAAAGAAGTAGATTATGGTGTTGCTATCTGTGGATCAGGAATTGGGATAAGTATAGCTTGTAACAAAGTAAAAGGAGTAAGATGTGCTAAAGTATCAAATAAAGAAGAAGCACAAGTAACAAGAATTGATAACGATTCAAATGTTGTTTCATTCGGAGAAAAAACAAGCAAACAAGATGCACTAGATATTGTAGAAACATTTATAACAACACCATTTTCAAATTTAGAAAAACATCAAAGAAGAATAGATAAAATATTAAAGTATGAGGAAGAAAGATAATGATAGGCAAATTATTATTATATATATTTGTAACCATCGTAGTAATATGGTCAATGGATTCAGTAAATATAAATAAAATTTTTAAAAAGAATAAAATTTATCAAGCTAGATTATTTTACTTTTTACTAGGAATTAGTATGATATATTTAGTAACCAACTTTATAATGGATCTATTTACAGCCTCAAAAATTTTTTAAAAAAAGTATAATTCTTTTTTTTTGGTTAAAACTTATAATGAGGTGAATAAAATGAAAAGAAGAAAATTAAAACCATTTGTAGTGCCAAGTTTAATTATGATAGGTATAGTAGCAGTTACTCTAACAGCAGGACTTGTTGGTACCAGTTTAAATAAAAAAGGGAATAAAGAAAATATAGATTATGTATCTAATATAATCTTAGACAATGATGTAGCCGTTATTAACACTACTACTAAAGTAATTAATCCATATACAGATCAATCAGTAACAATAGGCAAATACTTTTATGACTATAAAGCAACAAAAGAAAATCAAGAAAAATCAATTGTATATCATGATAATACTTATATGCAAAATTCAGGAATTGACTTTGTAAGTGAAAATGAATTTGATGTAATATCTGTATTAGATGGAACAGTAACAGATGTTAAAGAAGATGAAACTCTAGGAAAAATAGTAGAAGTAAAACATGATAATAATTATGTAAGTATTTATCAAAGCCTAAAAGAAGTATCAGTAAAAAAAGGTGATACAGTAACTCAAGGACAAGTATTAGGAAAAAGTGGCACAAATGAATTAGATAAAGAAATAGGAAATCATCTACACTTTGAATTTTATGTAAATGGACAAGTAGTAGATCCAACACTTTATCTTGATAAAGAACTTCAAAATGATAAAACTAAAGAGTAATTATACTCTTTTTTTCATAAAATAAATAAAAGTTAATATATTATATTATAAATTTAAAAAAATATGGTAAAATATTAGTGGACAGAAAGGAAGATGTATATGCTAGCAAAAGATATTGGAATAGATTTAGGAACAGCAAATGTTTTAATATATATAAAAGGTCAAGGAATTGTATTAAATGAACCAAGTATTGTTGCTATCGACACAGACTCTAAAAAAGTAATTGCCGTAGGAACAGAAGCAAATGAGATGTTAGGAAGAACACCAGGAAAAGTAAGAGCAATAAAACCAATGAAAGATGGAGTAATTGCTGACTTTGAAATAACAGAAATTATGCTTAATACATTTATAAAAAAAATAAAAGCAAAAAGTATGTTTTCTAGACCTAGAATTTTAATATGTTGTCCAACTAATATAACACCAGTAGAAAAAAATGCTATAAAAGAAGCTGCAGAAAGAACTGGAGGAAGAAAGGTATATATAGAAGAAGAACCAAAAGTAGCAGCTATAGGAGCAGGAATGGATATATCAAAACCAGCTGCTAATATGGTAATAGATATTGGTGGAGGTACAACAGATATAGCAATTCTATCTTTAAATGATATAGTAACATCAACATCCGTAAGAATTGCTGGTAACGTTTTTGATCAGGATATTATTAAATATATTAAAGAAAAGTATAAGTTATTAATAGGTGAAAGAACAGCTGAAGACATTAAAATTAATTTTGCAAATGTAAACAAACCAGATAAAAAAGAAAAGCTAGAGGTAAGAGGAAGAAATTTAATCACAGGACTTCCACATACAATAGAAATTACCCAAGATGAAACAGAAGAAGCATTACACGAAAGTATATATAAAATTGTTAAAGCAACTACAAATGTATTAGAACAAACACCACCAGAACTATCTGGAGATATAGTAGAAAAAGGTGTAGTACTAACAGGAGGAGGAGCGATGCTTAAGGGATTACAAGAATTATTAGAAAAAGAATTAAATATCCCTGTTTTAATCGCAACATCACCTCTAACATGTGTAGTAGAAGGTACAGGAGTATTACTTGATAATATTAAATTATTAGAAGAAGACCAATAATATTGGTTTTTTCTTTGCCAAAAAAGTAAAATCTGTTATAATTTTTATAGGAAGTGAATAAGATGAAAGAACAAATTTTAGATGCTAGTAAAATAGTATTAGTAACATTTTTATTCAGTGCAATAATAATGCCTATGATGAAAAAGATAGCCTATCACGTAGGAGCATTAGATGTACCAAGTAAAAAAGAGGGAAAAAGACACATTCATAAAAAAACAACTCCAAAGCTAGGTGGAGTAGGAATATTTTTAGCATTCTTGTTTGGCTATATGTTATTTGGAGAACAAAGTATTAGAATGAATTCAATTTTAATTGGAAGTTTTATTGTAGTATTAACAGGAATAGCAGATGATATAAAACCAATAAGAGCATATCAAAAATTAATAGGTCATATAGTAGCAGCTTGTATTATAGTATTTTATGGTCAAATTACTCTAAATAACGTAACTGCATTAGGCTTTTCTATAGATTTTGGTATCCTCACCCCAATAATATCTATACTTTTTATAGTAGCCTGTACCAATATCATAAATTTAATTGATGGTCTAGATGGATTAAGTGGAGGAATCTGTAGCATTTTCTTTATAACAATAGGTATTATAGGATTTTATCAAGGAAGAGCAGGTAGTTTAGTTATGATCTTAACATTTATAATGTTAGGATCAACACTAGGTTTTCTATTACACAACTTTTATCCAGCAAAAATCTTTGCTGGTGACTGTGCCACATTTTTAGGATTTATAATCGCAGTAATTACATTATTAGAATTTAAAGGTGCTGCTCTTACATCGTTCTTTGTACCAGTAATGATTCTAGGAATCCCAATTTTAGATACATTATTTGCTATAATAAGAAGATTATTAAAGAAAGAGCCACCATTTAAAGCAGACAAAGAACATCTTCATCATCAACTACTTGGAATGAATTTTTCACAAAGAAATACAGTATTAATAATATATGGTATAAATATCTTATTCGCATTAGCGTCAATTCTATATACAATAAAAGATCCAATATTAGGTAGAATAGTATATATAATATTATTTATAATAGTTTTATGGTTTGTTTTGCACACAAGTATAATATCTGAAAGCACACAAAAAAGGACAAAAAAAATAGAGGAAAAAATCCCATTACTAAAAAGAAAAAGAAAAAAATCAAAAAAGTAAAATGCCAATATACAAAAGAGTATTAAATATTAATATTCTTTTATTTTTTTATGTAAAAATTGGAAAATTATGGTAAAATTTGCTTTATAGGATAGTAGGTGAGAGAAGTGATAAATTTTATAATTTGTGAAGATGAATTAGTATTGCAAAAAGAGTACAAAAAGAAAATTGATTGCTTCATGATGAAATATGATATTGATTATGAATGTATTCTTTTCACAGAATATAATAAAGATTTCCGAAATATTGCAAAAAGGGATATTGGTTTCAAAGTATATCTTTTAGATATAGTAACTAAAAAGGGATCAGGACTAGATGCTGCTAGATTAATAAGAGAAGAATATGATGATTGGTCATCTATGATTATGATAATTACATCACATAATGAATACAAGTATGAAGCATTAGGAAAAAGATTAATGCTAGTTGACTTTATAAATAAATTAGATAATTATGAAGAAAAATTAAATGATGCCCTTTCTGTTTGTATTAAGAATTATAACAAAAAGCCAGCTTCTCTAAAATATATCTATAAAGGTATGGCACATAATATAGAATTAAGAAAAATAGTATATATAGAAAAAGAACCAGATAGTAAAGTTTGTAAAATACATACAACATCTAACACATATCTAATTCCAGGTAGTATAAAAAGTGTATCTAAAATATTGGATAAAAGATTTTACAAGTGTCACAGAAGTATAATAGTAAATATAGAACAAATAGAATTTTATTCTATGAGAGAAAACAAAATAATATTCAAAAACAAACAAGAACTACAAGATATATCAAGAGATAAAAAGAAGGAGTTGATGAGGCGTGTTAGAGGAAGTAATTAGTATTATTTGTTCTATAATAATGTCAATATTAGGATTTTATATAATAAAAAAAATAATTAAATCTGATGAAAAAATATTTACTGTAAAAAATATATTGTTAATTTTTATAATGACTTTTGTGGTAGTAATGATACATGATATGAAATATACCAATCTATATGCATTAAAGATATTTTTGACAAATTTAATAATATATAAATTTATTTTTAAAGAGACTTTTGAAAATTCAGTTATATTTACAGGGATTTTAATGTTTTTAACTTTTATAAGTGAATTAATATTTTCTATAATATATATCACATTTTTAGGTAACATAAGCATAAATACAAGTGGAGTAGAATACATAATCACAAATTGTATAATTATAATATTGACTATTTTTATAATTAATATAAAGTTTGTAATAATAAATTTACAAACTTTATATGAAAGTATAGTAACTAATAAGACAATATCAAATGCAATATTTTTCCTACTGTTAATATTAGGGTTAGGATCATTAATGTATAATTTAACAGGTAATTTTAAAATTAATTTAAATTCAGTTACAAATATTATAATAATGATAGTGATGTTTTTAATAGCAATTATCTTTATGCGAAATAAATATAGTTATAACAAATTAGTATCAAATTATGATAGTTTATTCACTTACGTACAAAATTTTGAAGATTGGATTGAAAAGGAACAGTTAAACAGACATGAATTTAAAAATCAACTTGCTGTATTAAGAAGCGTTACTAAAGATAAAAATACAAAGAAAAAAATAGATGAAATGTTAAAAGATAATATAGAAATAGAAGATGAAATAATAGATCAATTAAAAAATTTACCCAAAGGTGGAATAAAAGGGTTAATGTATTATAAATCTGCAATAGCACAAAAAAATCACCTTAATTTAGTTATAGATGTTAATGTTAATAGTAAATCAATTTTAAATCATCTAAATAAAAATGATACACAAACTTTGTGCAAGCTAATAGGAATCTATTATGATAATGCAATAGAGGCAGCAAAAGAAACAAGAAAGAAAAATATATTGATAGAAATTTATGAAATTAAAAATCAAACTAATATAGTAATATCAAATACATTCAAAAAATCAGGAAATTTTTTAGATAGAAATAAAAAAGGAATTTCATCTAAAGGAAAAGGTAGAGGTAATGGACTATATTTTGCCAAAAGTTTATTGAATAAAAATAAATGGATAGAAGAAAATCAAGAAATAATAGATGAATATTACATTCAAGCATTACATGTAAAAACTAGAAAATAAATTCTAGTTAAATATAATTAATCACAGAATAAATTATAAGAATTTGGTTCATCCCAATATATCCATATACATCCCATAGAAGCTGCTCCTGTTGCCATAATTGCAACTGCTGCAAGTATACTTGCTAATCTTTTTTTCATAATTTTTTCACCTCTTTATTCTTTCTATTGCAAAATACTATTAGTATTTATGCCTAATTAAAATTTTTGTAATTATTATATGGCTGGTTAAAAACCATATAAGTAATTGGATTAATAACCACAGCCTGTATAATTAAAGCACTAAGTAATAAGCTCGTAAACATTTTATTATTAAGTATAAAAATAAGTATTATATAAATAACTCCAATCGATACAGTAAGAATTTTTCTAATTAACCTTTTCCTTTTATTAGGTAAAGGTCTTTTTATTGTATCTGCTGGTGCAAATAATAAATAATTAATAATACATATGGTAGATATTAATAATATTGAAATATTAGAAAAATTAATTTTTAACATTACATATGGTAAAAACACAAAATTAATAAGTGAACAAATTAAACAATGCCAACTTTTTTCTGCATGAAAACCAAAACCAGTATACCTAATTAAATTAAAAAGTATAATCAAGATTAAGGTTTCTTTTAATATTCCTAATATAGCAGCAACCAATAGAATAATAATAGTTTTAGTGATAGTTAGATATATACCCTCTAATCCATACAATAATTTTTTCTTATCATTCTCATTATACTTGCAATATTTATCTATAAATGATAAACTCCCATTTAGAAACAATTCTTTCATGTAAACACCTCACGTTTCCTATCTATAATGGAATTATAAATCAAAAAATAAAAAATAAATAAAAAAGTCAAAATAGGTAAATTTATAAATAATTTCTTAGCATAATTTGTCGAAAATAGTCTAAAATCTACAGAAAACGGTCACAGTTATACAGTTTATGGAATTTTCATAATTAATTAAGAAATGATGGTAAAATTTAACATACCAGAGTTTTGCTGTGGTAGAAGGCGAGGTGTGAGTAGTATGATAGTAGGCCGTGTAAAATGGTTTAATAATGAAAAAGGCTATGGGTTTATAGACTATAAAGTAGGTGAAGATGTTTTTGTACATTATTCAGCTATAGAAATAGAAGGATATAAAACACTATCAGAAGGTCAACTAGTAGAATTTAAATTGATTGAAACAGGTAAAGGACATCAAGCTTTAAATGTAAGACTAGTAAAGGAAACTGCTACTGTTAAATAGTAGTTTTTTTTATGTATTTGTGCTATAATTTAATCATAAGGAGGGATTATATGGAAATTATTATTCATGGAGATAAGATTGAAGTTACTCAAGCTATGAAAGATTATATTGAGGAAAAGCTAGAAAAATTAAATAAGTACCTAGAAAATAACGAAAAAGTTCGTGCTAATGTCATAGTTAAAGTAAAAAACCATCACCAAACAGTAGAAATTACCATACCGCTAAAATCATTTATTCTAAGATCAGAAGAAACAAAAGATGATTTTTATGCAGCAGTAGATAAAACAGTTGATAAATTAGAAAGACAAATAAGAAAAAACAAAACAAAATTAATGTCTAAAAAAATTAGAGAGACAAAAGATTTTGTATATGCAGAAATAGAAGATGAAAAAGAAGAGCAAGATGCTAAAATAATTAAAAGAAAAGAAGTAGAAGTAAAACCGATGAATGAAGAAGAAGCAATAATTCAAATGGAGTTGCTTGGGCATGAATTCTACATGTATAAAGATAGTGATACTAATAAAGAAGCCGTTGTATATAAAAGAAAAGACGGGAATTATGGTATCATAACATCAGAATAACAAAAAAAGATAGATTATGCTTTTAATCTTTCTTTTTTTTTGATAAAATAATAAGTTAAGGAGATGATAAAATGAGCTTATTGAGAAAACTATTTGATCATGAATATAAAGAATTAAAAAGGTTTGAAACAATTGCTGATAAAGTAATGGAATTAGATGAAGAGTATTCTAAGTTATCAGATACAAAACTTCAAAATAAAACAGACGAATTTAGAGAAAGATTGCAACAAGGAGAAACACTAGAAGATATATTAGTAGAAGCATTTGCAACAGCAAGAGAAGCAGCATATCGTGTTATTGGTGAAAAGCATTTCTATGTCCAAATATTAGGTGGACTTGCTATTCACTATGGTAATATTTCAGAAATGAAAACTGGTGAAGGAAAAACATTAACTTGTGTACTACCAGCATATTTAAATGCCTTAACAGGAGAAGGAGTACATGTCATTACTGTTAATGAATATCTAGCTTCACGTGATGCTGAATGGATGGGAGAAATTTATAGATTCCTAGGTCTAACAGTAGGAGTTAATACAAGAGAATTAACAGCAAAAGAAAAACAAGAAGCCTATGCTTGTGATATTATGTATTCTACAAATAATGAAATTGGTTTTGATTATTTAAGAGATAACATGGTAGTAAGAAAAGAAGACAGAGTACAAAGAAAATTAAATTTTGCTATTATTGATGAAGTTGATTCTGTTTTAATAGATGAAGCAAGAACGCCATTAATAATTTCTGGTGGACAAATGAATAGTGCAAATCTTTATATAGATGCAGATACATTTGCAAAAAGTCTAGAGAAAGAAACAGATTATATATATGATGAAAAAAATAAAAGCGTATCACTTACTGAATCAGGAAGCGATAAAGCAGAAAAAATGTTTCAAGTAGACAATTTATACGATATAAACAATGCTACCTTAGTACATTATATTAACCAAGCCTTAAGAGCAAATTATTCAATGAAAAAAGACGTTGACTATGTAGTACAAGATGATGAAATAGTAATAGTAGATCCTTTTACTGGACGTCTAATGAAAGGAAGAGCATATTCAGATGGACTTCATCAAGCAATAGAAGCTAAAGAAGGAGTTACAATAAATGAAGAAACTAAAACACTAGCAACTATAACATTCCAAAATTTATTTAGAATGTATAAAAAATTATCAGGTATGACAGGAACAGCTAAAACAGAAGAAGAAGAATTTAGAAATATATATAACATGTATGTTATAGAAATACCAACAAATAAACCAGTAATTCGTATAGATGCACCAGATTTAGTATATGCAACAAAAGAAGCAAAGTATAAAGCAATAATTGCTTTTGTTAAAGAACGTTACGAAAAAGGCCAACCAGTACTTATTGGTACAATTGCAATAGAAACAAGTGAATTAATATCTAAATTACTAAAACAAGCAAGAATACCACATGAAATAT
This sequence comes from uncultured bacterium, assembly GCA_905216155.1. GTDB lineage: Bacteria > Bacillota_I > Bacilli_A > RF39 > UBA660 > CAJMSU01. The sequence continues at coordinate 31,378 of CAJMSU010000009.1, read as the reverse complement.
TAAATGCTAAAAATCATGCAAGAGAAGCAGAAATTATATCAAAAATTGGACAACAAAAATCAGTAACAATCGCAACAAATATGGCTGGACGTGGAACTGATATCAAGTTATCAGATGAAATAAGAGAGTTAGGTGGATTATGTGTAGTAGGAACTGAAAGACACGAATCTCGTCGTATTGATAATCAGTTAAGAGGTCGTTCAGGACGTCAAGGTGATCCTGGTTATACACAATTCTTTGTATCAATGAAAGATGATCTAATGGTAAGATTTGGATCAGACAGAATTGCTGAAATGATGAAAACTATGGGATTAGGAGACCAAGCAATTCAAAGCAAAACATTTACTAAGTCAATTGGAACAGCTCAAAAAAGAGTTGAAGGAAATAACTTTGATATACGTAAACAATTATTACAATATGATGATGTTATGAATAATCAAAGAGAAATAATGTATGAAAAAAGAAATAAAATATTAGATAGTGACTCAATACATGAAATGGTTTTATCATCATTCAGACATCATATAGAAGATGTAGTAAATTCTCATATCGCACCAGAAGGATATTTAACAGAAGATGATTTCAGGGAAATAACAGATTTTGTTAATGAAAATCTACTTACAAAAGATATAAAGAAATCATCTATCAACAAACTAACAAATGATGAAGTAATAGATAAATTAGTAAAATTAGTAACAGATGAATATGAAGAAAAAATCAAGGATATTCCAGAAGAAGTAACAAAGGAATTTGAAAAAGCAATTACTCTACAAGTTGTAGATAACTATTGGATGGAACATATAAATACAATGTCTCACCTAAGAGAAGGAATTCATCTAAGAGGTTATGCTCAAGAAGATCCACTAAGAGCATATACTATGGAAGGATTTGATTTGTTTGATTCAATGCTTCAAAAAATAGATCAAGATGTTTCAGTATTCCTTTTAAAAGCTGAAATAAGACAAAATATAGAAAGAAAAGAAGTATCAAAAAAGAAAATAACAAATGAAGATAAAACAGAAACAGCAAAGAAAAAACCAAAAAGAGTAAAAAAAATAGGTAGAAATGATCCATGCCCATGTGGTTCGGGTAAAAAGTATAAGAACTGTTGCGGAAAGTAGCATAGAATAAGGGCTTATAAGATTTTTGGAAAAATAAAAATTATATAAAATATTAACTTTGTCCTCCAAAATATTAAAATGTGGACAAAATTCATTGAAAATAAAGGATGTCAGCGTTAATAAATATGTTGACATCCTTTTGATTAGGAGTAATTATTTATGAAAAAAATGTATTTAAAATATAAAGTATTGATAAATGGCTTAAATCCTATTGGAGAATACGAAATAGATGGATTTTCTATAAAGGAAGCAAAGTTTGAAGAAAATATATTTAAAACAAAATATGAAAAAGATAAAGATGGAATTAATTTTAATATGAATTTATATCTTATGTCTTGTTTAACTGATTATGAAAATTTATTTTATAAATATTTTGAGACCAATGAATTTGTTGAAATAGAAGTATCAAATAAAATAAACAAGAATAATCTTGATAAGATATTTAAATCTCATAAAGAGATAATACAAAAAGTATTAGATTTAGAGAAAAAAATAAGACTAATATTTAATATTCCTGTATTATTTCAAATCATAAATATAGAATTTTATGATGAATCAAAAAAATATATAGGCACCTTTCAATGTAATAGACCAATATCATATTGGAATAGGCTAACATATAATTTATCTTCAGAAGAAATTTTTAATAATAGCAGATTTAAAATGGATTTTAATGCAACTAAAAATACGAAAAATAATTATTTTGATAGGGCTTTAGAATTTTATAATGACTCTTTTGAAAGTGATAAAATATCAAATAGGTATATATTAATATTTAGTGCTTTAGAAGCAATATTTAATTTAGACACAGAAGATATTACAGAAAAAATATCCAGGTATTCAGCAAAAATATTGGCTGAAGATAATTATGATGAATACAAAAAAATATTTGAAGACATAAAAAAATTATATGGTAAGAGATGCGATTATATTCATGGAAGTAAAACTAATAATATTTTAGATTCAGATGAAAAATTATTGAGATTTTATGTGAGAAAGATAATTATAGCTTATTGGTTAATTATTTTATATAGTAAAAAGACAGCAAAACAAATATTAAAATATCTAGATAATGATGAAAAATTAGATTTGCAAATTAGATTATTTATTTCTACAATAAATTCTAGTAGTTTCACTGAACAACAACATAAAGCAGTGGATATAATTGAAAAAGAATTAGGCGAATCTATCCCGCAAGAGACAAAAAATTTTTTATATAGTAATTGTAAAAAGTAGAATTTTAATTCTGCTTTTTTTAATATTGTAAAATAATAATGATCAAAAGGAAGAGGAGAGTGATAAGATGATTAATATTAGAAAAAGAGGCAATGTATATCAATATTGTTTTGAAGCAGGTAAAGTAAATGGAAAAAGAAAGCAAATAACAAAGTCTGGTTTTAGAACTAAAAGAGAAGCACTATTAGCAGGACAGAAAGCTTATGATGAGTTTATAAATGGAGTAACAAGTATAGAAAGTAATATGCTATATGGCGATTATTTAGATTATTGGATGAAAGAATACTTTGAAATAAATTATAAATATTCTACAGCAAAGAGATATAAAGAATCTTTTGGCAATATTAAAAAGGAGTTAGGAAATTATAGATTATCTGCTATAACATCATATATGCTTAATCAAACATTGTTAAAATTATACCAAACATCAACTACCAAAGAAGCATTAAGAAATTATCAGAAAGTAATAAAAAGTTCATTAAGAGATGCAACATATTACTTTGGATTTATAAAATATAATCCAGCAGGAGATTTACAAATACCTAGAGTATTATCGTTTGAATTAAAAAAAACGATGTAGGACATGTTTATACCAATGAAGAAATAGAAATTATTTTAAATAGATTTAAAAATAATAAAGTGTTTATAACTGCATTTCTAACTGCTTGTTATACAGGTATGAGAACTGGTGAAGTATTTGCTTTAACTTGGGATGATATAGATTTAGAAAATAGAATTATTAAAATAAACAAAACAGTATATGCAAAAGATAAAGAAGAAAAAGGTAGGTGGTATTTAGGCACAACTAAAACAATAGGAAGTCAGAGAGAAGTTAATATATGTGACAATTTATATAAAACATTATTGACTTATAAAGAACTACAAAAGAGTTTTAAGAAACAATATAATAAAAAATATAAAAGATATATTTTAGCAGAAATTAAAAATAAATATGGTAAGTTGATTGAATATAAGATTATAGAAAGTAATTCAAGATATAATAAAGTAGAAATGGTGTTTACTCGAAAAGATGGAACATATTCTGGAACTGATATTGTAAAATATCCATTTAAAATAATTAACCACGAATTAGGATTAAAATGTAGGTTCTATGATTTAAGGGGAAGTTTTGCAACTATTAGTTTAAGAAATGGTTGTGAAATCAAAGATATTGCTGAAGTATTAGGACATAAAAGAATAGAAACAACACAAAAATATTATATTACAAGCACTGAAACTGATAAAAAACAAGTAACAAAATTATTTGAGAATAGTTTAAATTTTAATAATAATGATGTATAATCTTTTATAGAAAGATGAACTTGAAAGAGAGATGGATATAATGAACAATAAGTATGAATTTTTTATTGCTGGAAGAGCAAGAAATAAAGAAAATATATTAAGAATATGTGATATTTTTGATAAATATAATGTATCGTATTATTGCTTTATAAAAAATGAAGATAATTGGGGATATGGAAATAAAAATCAAACACCAGAAGAAAGACAACGAGAATTTGAATCTCTAGGATTAAAAAGTGATATTGTCTTAAAACTTTTTGAGGGAGATTTGGAAGGATTAAAAAGTTCAAAAAATTTATTGCTAGTTTTACCAGCGGGTAAAGCAGCACATATAGAATCTGGAATAGCATATGGCCTAAGTAAACAATGTTATGCATTAGGCGAATATGAAGCAACAGATACTTTATATAATATTTTTGAAGAAATATTTTCAACTGAAAAAGAGTTAGAAGAATTTTTAAATAAGTATAATAAATAAAATGTTATTAATTTTGCACATTTTATAAAATAAAAAAATATGATATACTTATACCAGTGAACGGATGTGGTCAATGTCCACAAATAGTCCACAGTAGATAAATACTATAAGTACAGATAATACTATAAATAACATAAATACAGATGATACCTTGTACCAGTATAAAGGAAAATAACAATAGTACTATAAATACAATAAATAACATAAATATAGGAATTTTCAGTTCATGTGGTTCGGGAAAAAAATACAAACAATGCTGTGGAAAGTAGCATAAAATAAGGAAATATTTAAAATCCAAAAATTATTAAATTGGTTCTATTTTCAAGACTTGTCCACAAAAAATTAAAAATATTAGAAAATAGAGAAGAAAGAGAAATAGGAAATTATATAATATATATAGTAAGTAAAAATTCAGAAGAATTATACCAAAAAATTATAAAAAGTCTATGAAGATCATTTATATAATTAGTGTATAATAAATTTTATAATAAGAAACAATTTGTAAAAAAACAATGTTTCTTTTTTTGTATATAAAGAAATTACCTAAAAATTATGTTAGTGACAACACATATGAGAAATATATATAGCTATTAAAAGAATATAATATGCATAATATAGGTAAAAATTAATATAAATTACAAAAATAGTTATAGTTCAAAAATAATATATTTAATTTAGAAGATAATAAAAAACATGATATCATAGTAAATAAGAAATTAAAATGATAGATAGGAGTTGAAAAAAATGGATGAAGATAGAATAAAACACTCAATAGCTGTAGCTAGAAAAATGGTTGCAATTGCAAAAAATAAAAATTTAAGTGAAGAAGAGATAAAAAATTGTTTTGTTATAGGATATAACCATGACATAGGATATGAATTTACTACAAATGGAATTAATCATAATATAATAGCCGGACAAATACTCAAAAATAATAACTTTAAGTATTGGAGAGAAATTTATTACCATGGAGAAATAAACACGGATTATAATTCCATTTATTTAACAATTTTAAATCAGGCAGATATGCAAATAGATAAATATGGAAATGATGTTGGATATTCTAAAAGATTGGAAGACATAAAAAATAGGTATCACGAAAATTCTGAAATATATAACAAATGTTATAAGTTAGTAAAAATGATAATTGATAAATAAAAAAAGGTGCCACAAAGGCACCAATCTATTTATAGAGGATCTTCACACTACATAGTGAACCTTCCTCACTAATAATATATGTAAATTTTAATAAAGTATTCAAAAAAAATAAAATTTATGTTAACTTATTATAAATGAGTAAAAAAATTTTAATTGGTTAAAATAAATAAGGAGATAAGTATGGAAATAAGAGAAATAAAAAAAGAATTAAATGATAAAAATAAAGATTTAAACGAACTATGGAGGTTACTTTGACATAGAAAATAAATTAAATGAAATAAAATCTATGGAAAAAGAAATGTCAAAAGCAAATTTCTGGGATGATAAGAAAAAAAGTGATGAAGTAATATCTAACCTAAATACTCTAAAAAAATTAACAGATTCTATAATAAATATTAAAAATAAATTGGAATCAAATCTTAGTATTATAAATGAAATAACAGATGAAGATTTAGAAATGAAAGATATTATAGAAAATGAATTAATAGAAATAAGTAAAGATTTAGATGAGCTATCACTTAATATATATTTAAATGGTCCATATGATGCCAATAACTGTATTTTAGAAATACATTCAGGAGCAGGAGGAACAGAGTCTTGTGATTGGGCTCTAATGTTATATAGAATGTATACAAGATATTGTGAAAAAAAAGGTTATAAAACAGAAATTTTAGATTATCAAGATGGAGAAGAAGCAGGTATAAAAAGTGCCACTATTATGGTAAAAGGACTAAATGCCTATGGATATTTAAAAAATGAAAAAGGCGTTCACAGATTAGTTAGATTATCTCCATTTGATTCTAATAATAGACGTCATACTTCTTTTGCATCTGTTGATATAACACCAGAAATAGAAAAAGATAATACAATTGAAATAGATGATAAAGACTTAAAAATAGATGTATATAGATCAACAGGAGCGGGAGGACAAGGAGTAAATACAACAGATTCGGCAGTAAGAATTACTCATCTTCCTACTAAAATAGTAGTTACCTGTCAAAATCAAAGAAGTCAAATTCAAAATAAAGAAGAAGCATTAAGAGTATTAAAAAACAAATTATTATTAAAAAAAATGGAAGAAGATGCAAAAAAACTAGATCAAATAAAAGGTTCATCAATGAACATAGAATTTGGCTCTCAAATAAGAAGTTATGTTATGCACCCATATTCTATGGTAAAAGATCATAGAACTAATGTTGAAACAAGTAATGTAGGAAAAGTACTAGATGGAGACCTAGATTTATTTATAGAAGCAAACTTAAAAAAAGAAATATAAAAGGAGATATAATATGAGGCTTTTTAAAAGAGATAATACTGAAGCAATATTAAAAAAAGTATATGAAAAATCATCAGTAAAAAGATATATTCATCTTTTTATAGGTTGCCTATTAGTTGCTATATCATACAATCTCTTCTTAGCACCAAATGAATTAGTATCCGGTGGAATAGGTGGAGTTGCTATAATACTTAATCACTTATTTAAAACAGAAAATTTTTACGTAATATTAATAGGAGATATCATACTACTTATAGTAAGTTATTTTCTCTTAGGTAAAGAAAAAACAGCTTCATCAATATTAGGTTCACTAGCTTTCCCTATATTAGTAAAATTAACAGAAAATATTGGAACTATAATTACAATAGATAATACTCAAATATTATTAACAGCCGTTTTTGGAGGAATAGTTAGTGGCTTTGGAGCAGGAATGATTTTTAAGGCCGGGTTTACAACAGGCGGAACCGATATTATAAATCAAATATTATCAAAATATTTAAAAATTAGTATAGGAAAAAGTATGTTATGTAGTGATGGAACCATAGTATTATTATCTGGTTTTGTATTTGGACCAACAAAACTTTTATATGCAATTATTATTTTATATATGATAAGTCTAATGTCAGATAGAGTTATTTTAGGTATATCTGATAGTAAAGCATTCTATATAATAACAGATGAAGAGAAAAAAATAAAAGAATATATTTTAAAATATCTAAATCATGGTGTAACGGTATTTAAAGCTAAGGGTGGATATTTAAAAGAAAGAGAAAATGTCTTAATGTGTGTATTACCAACAAAAGATTATTATAGATTAAAAGAAGGAATTCACGAAATAGATCCCAAAGCCTTCTTTGTCGTAACAGATGCTTACGAAGTGTTTGGTGGTGAGTAAATGGATAATTTTTTAGAAAATATTTTTACAAGTGTAAAGAAAAAACACATAATAGTAAGAACAATAATGATAATTGTATCTTTATTTATATCATCTCTTGCTTATAATTTATTTTTACTACCAACAAATCTAGTAGCTGGTGGTGCTAATGGTATATCAATAATAATAAAACATGTATATACAATTGATCCATCAATAACAATATTTATAGTATTAGTAATATGTAATATATTAAGTTTTATATTTTTAGGTAAAGAAAGAACAATAGGTACATTATTTGCAACCATTCTCTATCCTATATTTGTAGAAATAACATCTATATTTACAAATAAAATAACAATAGATACAACAGATTTATTTTTAGTAGTAATATTTACTGGTATTCTAACAGGAATTGCATCAGGATTAATGTATAAAACAGGTTATAGTAATGGAGGATTACCAGTGATAAGTCAAATATTATACAAATATTACAAAATTCCTATAGCAAAAAGTAATCTAGTTCTAAATTCTATAGTAGTAATAATAGGAGGAATTTATTTTGGTTGGACAATGGTTATGTATGCAATAATTCTTTTATACATAAATAGTATTATAATTGACAAAGTATTATTGGGAATATCTAATAACAAAGCTTTCTATATCATAACAAAAGAAGATAAAAAAGTAAAAGACTACATAATAAATGTAATGCATCACAGTGTTACTACATTTGATGTTAAAGGAGCATTTTTAGAAAAGAAAAGAAGAGTTTTATTAACAGTAATTCCATCTCGTGAATATTATAGAGTAACAGAAGGAATAAAGTTAATAGATAAAGAGGTTTTCTTTTTAGCAACCGATGCATATCAAGTTGAAGGAGGAAAATAATTTTCTTCTTTTTCTTTTATATGATAGAATAAAATAGGAGTGATTATATGTGGTTTTTAATAGGTGTAATTATTTTAATATTATTTGTATTAGTAGTATATTTAATAATTACATATAAAATAAAAAAGTATTTTCATAAATCAATATTTGAAATAATAAGTGATGCTAAAAAAGAGGATGAACAATTACCTAAATCACTATCAAGTATGGATAGTATTTATTTAGAAGGAATAAAAAAAGACTTCCCAGATCTTAACATAAACGAATTAAAAAGAAAAGCAGAGCAAATAATATTAGATAGTCTATCTGCAATTGAAAAAAAGAATTCTAGTAAAATAAAAGAAGAAAAAGTAAAAGCCTATGTAGAAAGTGTAATAAATGACTTAAAAGGTCAAACTATAAATTATGACTCTATAAAAATTCATAATACAGTTATTAGTAAGTATGAAAAAACTGAAAGTATTGCAACTATATATATTTCTACAGCTTTGGAATATTTATATTTAAGAAATAATAAATTAGAATGTAAAGTTCAAGATAGATACAAATTAGAATTTGTCTACGTAATTGATGAAGAAAATATAGAAAAAGATAAAAATCTAATAGGTCTAAATTGTCCAAATTGTGGTGCACCAATAAAAACTACAAAGAATCAAAAATGTCCATATTGTAAAACAGAAGTTATTACATTACCTAAGAGAGTATGGATATGCAATGATATTTTAAGATATTAAAATGTAAACTAGTGCAAATAACAGGTAAAAATGAAAATGTTTATGTTATAATGAAAAAAAGATGGGAAGTGATAATGAGTGGAAGTATTGGACAATAAATGTCCATCATGTGGTGCGAAAATTACATTCAATCCTAAAAATCAAAGATGGGATTGTGAATATTGTGGTAGTAAGTATACCTTAGAAGAGATGCAGAAATATAATAATGCTAGTAGTAAAAAAGAAAATGAATCTATCACTCCTACTGGTAAAAAAATAGACGGACTGGATGTTTATAGGTGCAAAAATTGTGGTGCCGAGGTAATGGCAGATGAACAAACGACATCAACATTTTGTGTTTATTGTGGCTCAACTGCTATTTTAAAAGATAAAATTAATGAAGGCATATCACCAAGTAGAATAATACCATTTAAAAAGGTAAAAGAAGATGCAATAACAGCTTTTAAAGGTTTATCTAAAGGAAGACCACTAATGCCAAAATTGTTCAATGACCCAAAAAATCTAGAAAAAATATCAGGTGTTTATATTCCATTTTGGACATATGACTTAAATGTATCGGGAGATATTGATTTTACAGCAGTAGATACAAAAACATGGAGTGATTATAATTATAGGTATACAAAAACTGATACCTATCTATCAAAAAGAAATGGTAATATGGAGTTTAATAATATTTTAGTAGATGCATCAACTAGATTTGATGATGATCTTATGGATTCTATTGAACCATTCTCACTAGATGAATTAACTGAATATAATCATGCTTATCTATCAGGCTTTTTAGCAGAAAAGTATGATGTAAGTGTAGAAGATGCTAAAGAAAGAGCAACATCAAGAGCCATACAAACAGCAATAGACGTTTGTAAAGAATCAGTAATTCATCAGACAAAAACGGTTGCAAATAATAATCTAGTTACTAAAGATAATAAAAATGATTATATTCTACTACCTGTCTGGATGGTAAATATAAATTATAATAATAAAAAATATACATTTGCCATGAATGGTCAAACTGGAAAATTAGTAGGAAATATTCCATTAGATATTAAAAAAACAGTAATTATATCAATCATATTATTTGTAGTAATTACTTTAATATCATTTGGTATAATATGGAAAGTATAGGTGAAATATGAAAAAAATTTTTAAAATAACATTAGTTATGCTTACCATATTTACACTAAATATTGTTCCAGTATATGCAAGTACAAACACAAAAGAAAGAACAGAAGATAATTATTTAGTAGAAGATTGGGTAACAGTAACAGAAGATAATAAAAATAATATTTTAACAACTCCAGCCATAGATGCAACAGAAAAAGTATATGATTTTGCAGACTTATTTACAGATGAAGAAGAACAACAATTATATACCAAAATTACTAACTATATTAATGAATATAATCTAGATTTAGCAGTGGTAACAATTGATGAAAATAATAAAACTCCAAGAGAATATGCAGATGATTTCTATGACTATAACGATTTTGATCAACAAGGTGGCATTTTATTCTTAATAGATATGGATAACAGAAAAATATATATGTCAACAACAGGTCAAGCTATAAAAATGTATAATGATTACAGAATTAATACTGCATTAGATGAAGTTTATACATATATGAGTGATGAAGAATATTATGAAGGAACATCAAATTATATCGATAAGATAAGTGATTATGCAAAAAAAGGTGTTCCAACAAGCAATAACGAAGAAAAAAGCTTAACGTCATCAATATTTATGTCTTTATTAATAGGGTTAATTGGAACTGCTATTATAATGGCTATCTTAATATTTAAAAATAAAATGGTAAGAAAAGCAACAACTGCTAGAGAATACTTAAATAAAAATAGCATAAAAATTCAAAATATGGGTGAAATATTAATTAGTAGTAATACTACAAAACATGAAATAGATCATTCATCATCAGGATCATCTACTCACACAGGAAGTAGTGGTTCATCGCATGGTGGTGGAGGACATAGTTTCTAAAAAAGCAAAAAAAGAAAAGAGGTAATTATATGGGATTAATTAAAGCAGCAGCAAGTGCTATAGGAAGCACAATGCATGATCAATGGAAAGATTATATAAGATGTGAGGATTTAGGACAAGACATCTTAATGAAAAAAGTAACAACAAAAAATGGTGTTATCAGTAAAGATAGTGCTATTCAAGTATCACCAGGACAAATGGCAATAATTTTTCAAAGTGGGAAAATTTTAGATGCAACAGCAGAAGAGGGAATTTATACATTTGATGAATCAACATCACCAACATTTTTTGCTGGACAATTTGGAGCAGTATTTAAAGAAATGTGGAATCGTTTTACATATGGTGGTGGAACAAGCAAAGAGCAAGCAGTATTTTATTTAAATGCCAAAGAAATAATTGATAATAAGTTTGGAACACCAGCACCAATTCCATTCCAAGATTGGTCACATCCAATTCCAAATCAAATGACAGGTTCTCTAAGTCCATTAAGAGTTGAAGTTAAATGTTTTGGTAAATATACATTTAAAATTTCAGATCCAGCAGTATTCATGTCTAAAGTAGCAGGAACTGCAGAAGAATATAGAAAAGAAACAATCACTGAACAAATGAGAAGTGAAGTTATTGGAGCATTTCAAAATGTCTTAAATGAATTAGGAAATCAAGCACATAAAGTACCAGTACTAGAACTTCCAAGTTCAACAGATGAAATCAAAAAAACAATGGATGAAAAAGTATTTGATCAACCTATTAGAGATAGAGGATTATCAATTGTAGGATTTGTAGTAGAATCAGTAACATTAGATGATGAATCTAACAAAAAAATTGATAACTATGAATTATCATCAAATTCATTTATGCAACAAGGAACACTTACAGGTGCATATGCTAATGCTGTTCAAGATGCAGCAAACAATGCTAATGGAGCAGCAAATGGTTTTATGGGAATAGGTATGATGAATATGGCATCAAATGGAATGATGGGAGGAATAGTAAATAATGCTATGACAAATCCTAATCAACAAGGTGCAACAGCACAAGTAGATCCATACGCATCATCAGCACAACAAGAACAAAAGAAATTCTGTCCAAATTGTGGAAGCCCTACAACAGGAGGTAAATTCTGTAGTAATTGTGGAAATCCATTAAATTAAAAAATAAAAAGAAGAATTTAATAGTTTTAAACCATTAATTGGAAAACAACTTTGATTTTCTTCTCTTTTTTTATGTCGAAATATGTGTTATAATTATTTATACTATGGAGGTAGAGAATAAAAATGGATTTAATTAGACTAAAAAACGTTAATAAAAAATATAAAAACGGTGTGACAGCTATATATGATTTAAGTCTTTCAATAAAAAAAGGTTCTTTTGTTTTCGTAATAGGAGGATCTGGGAGTGGAAAATCAACCCTAATAAAAATGCTATATAGAGAAGAAAAACCAACACAAGGACAAATTATTGTAGGTGGACTTAATGTTGCAAAACTTAGAAATAAAAAAGTATATAAACTAAGAAGAAAATTAGGAATAGTATTCCAAGATTATAGATTATTACCAAAATTAACAGTTTATGAAAATGTAGCTTTTGCTATGGAAGTAATTGGTGCCAAAAAAGATATTACTAGAATTAAAGTTTTAAAGGCCTTAGAAGAAGTAGGGTTAAAAAACAAAGTGCATAACTACCCTGATCAACTATCAGGAGGAGAACAACAAAGAGTTGCAATAGCTCGTGCCATAGTAAATGATCCAAAACTACTTTTATGTGATGAACCAACAGGAAACTTAGATCCAGAAAGAAGTATGGAGATTATGAAAGTTCTAGAAAACATTAACAAATCTCGTGGAACAACAATTATAATGGCAACTCATGATAAAGAAATAGTTAATAAAATGAAAAAACAAGTAATTACTTTAAAAGACGGACATTTAGTAAACTTTAAACAGAAAGGAACATATAACGATGAAGCTATTTAGAATGTTAGGAAGAAGTATAAGAGATTCCATAAAAAGTGTAATAAGAAACTTTAGTCTATCACTTGCATCAATATCTTGTATAACAATTACTTTAATAATTGTAGCTATTGCTATAATGGCATCATTTAATGTTGAAAACTTTACTAAAGAAATAGAAAAAGACTTAACAATTGTAGTTTTCTTAGACAATGATGCAAATGATACTGATATAAAAGAAATAAGACAAGAAATAGAAAAAAATAAAAATATAGAAAAAATAGATTTTAAGTCCAAGACAGAAGTAAAAGAACAAATGCAAAATGAGTCAGAAGTATTTAAAACAGTACTTGATGGTTGGGATGAAAATGAAAGTCCATTAAAAGATACATTCCAATTAAAAGTTAAAAATATAGAACATATTAAATCAACTGCCAATTCAATCAAAAAAATAGAAAAAGTAGCTGTAGTAAGATATGGTGAAGGAATGGTTGATAAAATGATAACTGCATTTACTTCAATAGAAAAAGTAACATATGGAGTTGTAATAGCGTTAGTAATAGTTACTATATTCTTAATCATAAATACTATAAAATTAACTATCTCAGCTAGAAAAAGAGAAATAAGTATTATGAGATTAGTAGGAGCAAGTAATTTTACTATAAAAACACCATTCATAATAGAAGGAATGATTTTAGGACTAATTGGTTCAATAGTACCAGTAATATTTGCAACATATGGATACCTAGCTTTTTACAAACATTTTGATGGTTATTTATTCTCAGAATTAATTAAATTAATTAAACCAGAACCATTTATTTATCAAACTGCAGGAATTGTAGTTATAATAGGTATATTAGTAGGTATGGTTGGTAGTGCAAGTGCTGTTAGAAAGTATTTAAAGGTGTAATTATGAAAAAGATAATAATTTCAATACTATGTTTATCAATAATTATTATTCCACTAAATACACATGCCACTACACTAAAAGAGTATGAAAATGCAGTAGCAAAATATACAAAAGAATTAAAAGATCATCAAGCAAATCTTGCTAAAAGTAAAGAAGAAGTAGCCCAAGTAAAAGCAAATATTTCAAAAATAGAAGGACAAATAAAAGATGCAGAAGAACAAATAGAATCATTACAGAAGGAAATAGATGATTCTAATAGAAAGATAAAACAAAAAACAAAAGAAAGTAAAAAAATAATAGAATATTACCAAATATCAAATGGTGAAAATTCATATTTAGAATATATATTTGGTGCAACTAGTATAACTGATATGATATATAGAATGTCAGTAGTAGAACAGTTAACTGAATATAATGATAATTTAATGAAAGAATTAAATCAATTAATCAATAAAAATGAAAAACAACAAGTAGAGTTAAAGTCAAAAAAAGAAGAGTTAACTAAGTTACAACAAGACCTAGAAAAAGAAAAATCAAGAATTGAAATCGAAATAAAAGATACAGAAGGAATAATTCCATCAGTAGAAGGACAAATAAAAATGTATCAATCACGTGTTAGCTATTATAAATCAAAAGGATGTAAATCAAGCGATGTAATAGGAGTTACTTGTGATGTGCCAAAGAAAACGACTAGTGGATCTGGAGTACAACCAGGACAAAGTGCTACTGGATTTAGATTCCCAACAGATGGTGGAGGATTAAGTAGAGGATATGGTAATGGACATAAAGGATTAGATATAACAGGATATCTTGGAAAACCAGTTTATGCAGCTGCAGCCGGAACAGTTTACTATGCAGGAAGTGACCTAGATCGAAATCATGCAATAATGGTTATGATCGTACATAATGTAAATGGAAGACTAGTATTTACTCAATATGCACACTTACAAAGTTACAGTGTATATGTAGGACAAGAAGTAACTACAAATACAGTTATTGGAAAGATGGGAAATACGGGATATGTATTGCCAAGACCTTCATCCTCTTGCCCAGCCTGTGGAACACATCTTCATTTTGAAGTTACAGAAGATAGAGCATGGGGATATAATGCAAATTATAACGTACATAGTGCCCATGTAGTAAATCCATATAAGTATTTACCATAAGAGTATAAAATATACTCTTTTTCTATTACTACTTTACTTATTTAAGAAATTATATTATTCTAGTAACAAATATGAAAGGAGTTTAAAAATGTTAGAAATAAACAATATAAAATTTAAAGAAAAATTTACAGAAATAAATATTAGACATAGAAGATATGAAGAAGAAAACTATATTACTCTATTAATAACAACTGAATTTTTCCCAGCATTATATAAAGAAAATATAGTCTCAGGTGCCCTAGAAGCAAAAGTAGATATCAAAGGAATAAAATCACTAAATGACTTAAAAGATAAATCATATAAAGGAGAAATAGGAAGCCTTAGTATATCAGTAAATAATAATGGCATATGGGAACATGAAAAAACAAATAATTTTGAAATAGAAATAAAGAATATAAAAAATAGAGACTTTAACTTTAACTTATCATCAACAAATTGTAGCTTAGAAACAACTGGTACCTTAGTCAGTTTATATACAACATCAACATCAGAAAAAGTCCTAAAAGAAAACTTTAATTTAAAAGAATTTTACCCTAATCCACAAGTAAGAGAAATTGGTAAAAACAAAATTTATAAATATTTTGTTAAAGAGTAAGTTTATTATAAATAAAACATATAGAATGAAAAAACTATATGTTTTATTTTGAAATGATATTTATAAAAGTTGTTAAAATTGACTTATAAAGTGATATGTGATAAAATATGGAACTATTGGAAGGGGAGTTTAAGATGTATATTGATGAAATAATTAACTATTTACAAAATATAAAAAAAGTAAATTTAAATAACTGCTTAGAATTTGTAGACTTATACGGTGAATATGATATGAAAGAGGTAATTGAATCTATTGATCGTAATAAAGTAATTAAGGAAATAGATAAGAAAAATATTTTAAAAAAATTAAAAGATATTATAGTACTAGATGAACAAAGAAGGAAAGAAAAATCGCCAACTGAAGAAGATTTAAATCAATTACTAGAAGAAGAAAATCAAGAAGACATATCAATTGAAGATGATTTAAATGAAATATTAGAAGAAGAACAAGAAAAAACAGGTAATATAAAAGTAGACAAACTTAATGAAGATATTGTTAAACAGTATTTAAATGAAGCAACAAAATATCCACTATTAACAAAAGCAGAAGAACAAAAATATGGTAAAGATTTAAAATTAAAAAATGATATTGTTATAGTGACTAAAAAAGAAATTAAAAACAAAATAGAGCCAATATTAGATTTAGAAACAATATTCATATCAATAGAAAATGAAAAGGATAAAGATTATGTTTTAACAAGTCTTAATGAGTATTTGTTCAATTATATGAATAAATCATCAAATAACGAATATGCAACAAAATATTATTTATTAGAATATGAAAAACTATGTAAAAAATTAAACCACATACCTAATTCAAATGAATTAAGCGAATATTTTTCCAAAAATAATATGTATAATATTTTTAAAACATTTGATGAAAATAAAAAAATATCTTCTAAAAAGTTATGCAATCAAATAGACAAGTATATTAAATATGAAACAGCAAAAAAGAAATTTGCTAATAGCAATTTAAGATTAGTAATAAAGATATCAAAAAGATATAATGGAAACAATATGGAAATTCTTGATTTAATAAGTGAAGGTAATATAGGCCTATTAAAGGCTATAGATGGTTTTGATATTGATAAGGGATATAAGTTTTCAACATATGCAATGTGGTGGATAAGACAAGCAATGAATAGAGCTATTGCAGACAAGTCAAGAGCAATAAGAATTCCAGTACATGTCCATGAGAATATAGTATTAATAAAAAATACGCAAAAATCATTTCTTCAACAATATGGAAGAGAAGCAACAACAGAAGAACTAGAAGAAATATTAAATATTCCATCTAAAAAAATAGAAATGTTAATTAATAACATCCAATTACCAAAATCATTATCAGCTATAGTTGGTGAGGATGGAGATACTACACTAGGTGATTTTATAGAAGATAATAGGCAATCAGTAGAAAAAGAAGTAACAAATAATGATCTCATAAATGAAGTACAAAAAATAGTAAACAGTTTAGAAAATGAAAGAGAAAAAGCAGTTTTAAAGAAAAGATTTGGTTTAGAAAATAATCAAAGAATGACCCTAGAAGAAGTAGGAAAAGAAATGGGAGTAACTAGAGAAAGAATAAGACAAATAGAAGCAAAAGCACTAAAAAAAGTAAGAAAAAAAGCCAAAGATTCTGGATTAAAAGATTATTTACAATAGTTTTAAAGATTGATATTATCAATCTTTTTAATTTACATAAAATAGTAAAAAGTATGTTAAAATAGTATTGATATTGAAAGGAGACTTTTATGAATAATAATATAATTAAGTCAATAACAATCGCAGATAATGAAGCCTTTTTAAGGCAAATATCAACTCCAGTTAACATGGAAAGTGATAAAAATTTAAGTAAGAATATAGAAATACTAGATAAGTTTTGTAAAGAAAATGAAGTTATGGCAATGGCCGCTGTACAATTAGGAATACCAAAAAGAATAATTTATTTAAAAAATACAAATTTAGATATTATAAATAAAATGCAAAATGATTCTGTTAGTAATAAAGAAAAAAATTACAATGAATCAAGAATTTTAATTAATCCTGTTATTATTGATAGACAAGGTTTAACAGAATATTGGGAAGCATGTGCCAGCTGTTTAGATAATTGTGGCAGAGTATTGCGACCTTATAAAATAAATGTAGAGTATTCTGATATACAAGGAAAAAAACATTCAGATATTTTTGAAGGATTTGAATCAACTGTATTATCACATGAGATGGATCACTTAGATGGAATTTTACATATAGATATTGCAGAAGAAGTGTTAGAAATGTCAAAAGAAGAAAGAAAAAAATGGAGACAAACTCATGAATATAAAATTTTTTCAAAAACAGGTAATTATGATTCTTTAAAAGATAAAAATCAGAAAAAGAAAATATTAAAATAATTAATAAAAATTCATTTTTTTGCTTATTTGTTTTATTATAAAATGAGTGATAAAATAAATTACTAGAAAAATTTATCTTATCTATAAAAATTATTTATGTATTAATTAATATAAGTTATAATAAGGAGAACAAAATGGAAAATATAGAAAAAACAAAATTTAAACTTCATTCAAAATATAAACCAAATGGAGATCAACCACAAGCAATAGATAAATTAGTTAAAGGAATAGAACAGGGTAAAAAATATCAGGTTTTACTAGGTGCAACGGGAACTGGAAAAACTTTCACTATTGCTAATGTTATTGAAAAAGTAAATAAAAAAACCTTAGTACTTGCCCATAATAAAACACTAGCAGGTCAACTTTATTCAGAATTAAAAGAATTATTTCCAGAAAACAAAGTAGAATATTTTGTCTCTTATTATGATTATTACCAACCAGAAGCATATGTTCCATCAACCGATACTTATATAGAAAAAGATTCATCAATTAATGATGAAATTGATGAATTAAGACATAGTGCTACAAGTGCCCTTTTATCAAGAGATGATGTTATAGTAGTAGCTAGTGTATCTTGTATATATGGTATAGGTGAAGTAGAAGAATATAAAAATAAAATGTTAACTCTATCAACAGGTGAAGAAAAAGATAGAAACGAAGTATTAAAAAAATTAGTAGAAATGCTATATGAAAGAAATGATCTAGATTTTAAAAGAGGAACATTTAGAGTACGTGGAGATGTTATAGAAATAATACCAGCATATCAAAACAAAACAGGATATAGGATAGAATTTTTTGGTAATGAAATAGATAGAATAAGTGAAATAGACACACTAACAGGAGTAATACTAAATAATAAAAAAACAATATCTCTATTTCCAGCCAGTCACTTTGTAGTAAGTGATAATAAATTAAAAGAAGCAATTAAAAGGATAAAAATTGAGTTGCAAGAACGATTAAAAGAATTAAAGGATGCTAATAAATTAGTAGCAGCAGAACGTCTTGAACAAAGAACAAATTATGATATAGAAATGTTAGAAGAAACAGGATTTTGTTCTGGAATAGAAAATTATTCAGCTCCAATGGCAGGTAGAAAAAAAGGAGAGACACCAACTACTCTAATGGATTTCTTTGACGATGATTATTTATTAGTAATAGATGAGTCACATGTAACTCTACCTCAAGTAAAAGGAATGTATAATGGAGATAGAGCTCGTAAAATGAATTTAGTAGATTATGGTTTTAGATTACCAAGTGCACTAGATAATAGACCGCTTAAATATGAAGAATTTGAAAAAAAGATAAATCAAGTAATATATGTTTCTGCAACACCAGGAGATTTAGAATTAGAAAAAACAAACGGTTCATATGTTGAACAAATAATTAGACCAACAGGTCTTTTAGATCCAACAATAGAAATTAGAAAAACAATGGGTCAAATAGATGACTTAGTAGGAGAAATAAATAAGAGAATAGAAAAGAATGAAAGAGTATTAGTAACAACACTAACTATTAGAATGTCAGAGGAATTAACAAATTACTTAAAAGAATTAGATATAAAAGTTGCCTACCTTCATTCAGAAATAAAAACACTAGAAAGACTCCAAATTATTCATGATTTAAGAGTAGGAAAATATGATGTTGTAGTTGGTATAAACCTATTACGAGAAGGAATTGATATCCCAGAAGTATCACTAATAGCTATATTAGATGCTGATAAAGAAGGATTCTTAAGAAGCTCTAGAAGTTTAATACAAACAATAGGTAGATGTGCGAGAAATGCCAATGGACATGTAATAATGTATGCAGACAAAATAACAGACTCTATGGATTATGCCATAAAAGAAACTGCCAGAAGAAGAAAAATTCAAATAGAATATAATAAAGAACATAACATAACACCAACAACAATAAAAAAAGAAATACGAGAAGTAATAAGTAATATAGATGACAAAAAAGATAAAAAACCTAAAAAACTAACTAAAAAAGAGCTTGCTAAAAACATTGAAAAAATAGAAGAAGAAATGAGAGATGCAGCTAAGAACCTAGACTTTGAAAGAGCTATGGAACTTCGTGATATATTATTTGAAATGAAAAGTATGTAAATAAGGTGTAGAATGAAGAAAAAATATAAAAAAATTTATATAGAAATTACTAATAAGTGCAACCTAAATTGTACTTTTTGCAGTGAAGTAAAAAGAAAAAAAGAAAGAATAACCCTTGAAAACTTTGAAGAAATTATAAAAAAAATAAATAACTATACAGATTATATATATCTTCATGTAAAAGGAGAACCACTTCTTCACCCAGAAATAGATAAAATTTTAGACATTGCAGAAAAATATAATCTGAAAGTAAATTTAACAACAAATGGAACACTATTTCCTAATGCAGTTGATAAAATAAAAAACAAAAAAGCTTTACATAAAATAAATTTTTCTCTTCATTCAGAAAATAATTATAAAAATTATTTAGAGAATATATTTGAAAATGTAAAAAAATTATCCACAGATACTGTGGTAATTTATAGATTATGGACACTAAATAATAATGAATTGGATAAAAAGTCACAAGAAATTGTGGAAAAAATAAAAAACTTTTATGATTTAGATGAAAAAACTTATAAAAATTTAAAAACTAAAAATAATGTTAAAATTTCTTCCACAATATATGTGGATAAAGATAATGAATTCACATGGCCCGATAATATAGAAAATGAATTATCACCACTAGGATACTGCCATGCCTTAAAAACACATATCGCTATATTAGTAGATGGAACAGTGGTACCATGTTGCCTAGATTCAAATGCTTCTATTCCTCTAGGAAATATTTATGATAGTACACTAGAGGAAATAATTAATAATGAAAAATACAAAAATCTTCAAAGATCATTTCAAAATAGAAAACCATGCGAGTCATTATGCAGAAGATGCACATTTAAAGATAAATTCAAAAAATGAAAAAAATATCAAGTGTAAAAACATAAAAAATATGTTATAATATGTTGCAGGTGATTGGCAATGGAAAATAAAATAATAGTTAAAGGTGCAAGAGAAAACAACTTAAAAAATGTTAATATAGAACTACCAAAAAATAAGTTAATTGTAATGACAGGATTATCAGGATCAGGAAAAAGTTCTCTAGCTTTCGATACAATATATGCAGAAGGTCAAAGAAGATATGTAGAAAGCTTATCGGCTTATGCTAGACAATTTTTAGGAGGTAGTGAAAAACCAGATGTTGATAGCATTGAAGGATTATCACCAGCTATTAGTATTGACCAAAAAACAACAAGTAAAAATCCTCGTTCAACAGTTGGAACAGTAACAGAAATATATGACTATCTAAGACTTTTATTTGCCAGAGTAGGAACAGCATATTGTCCAAACCATAACATTCCTATAACTTCTCAAAGTGCCGAAGAAATAACAAATAAAATATTAGAATATAAGCAAGGTACAAGATTAATTATATATTCACCTGTAGTTCATCATGAAAAAGGAACGCATAAAGATTTATTAGATAATTTACGAAAAGAAGGATATATAAGAGTAAGAGTAAATAATGAAATGTATGACTTATCAGATGATATAGTATTAGAAAAAAACAAACAAGATGATATAGATGTTGTAATAGATAGAATTGTTTTAAAAGAAGATTCAAGAACAAGACTTAATGAAGCAATAGAAGCAGCAACAAAATTATCTAAAGGAAAAGTAGTAGTAGAAATTTTAGGTGAAAATAAAAAAGAAATAGTCTTTTCCGAAAATTTTGCTTGCCCATACTGTGAATTTTCTCTACCTGAAATAGAACCAAGAATATTTAGTTTTAATGCTCCATTTGGTGCTTGTCCAGACTGTAAAGGTTTAGGTATAAAATTAAGAATAGATGAAGACTTAGTAATACCTGATAAAAACTTAAGTATTAATGAAGGCTGTATAAAAACACTAAGTGATGATCAAGAAGGAATTTATTATAAAAAATTAGAATGTACCTGCAAACACTATAAAATTGATATGAATAAACCATTTAAAAAATTAACAAAAAAAGAAAAAGATATAATACTATATGGTTCAACTGATATTATTACCTTTAATTACAGAACAAAAAGTGGAAATATTATGAATAACAAAGATTTCTATGAAGGAATAATTAATAATTTAGAGCGTAGATATATGGAAACAAGTAGTACTTGGATAAGAGAATGGTTAGAAAACTATATGATAGAGCATACTTGTGAAACATGCCATGGAGCAAGACTTAAAAATGATGTCTTACAAGTAAAAGTAAATGGTAAAAACATCTATGAAGTTACCTGTATGAGTATTAAAAATTTAATAAAATTCTTTGATGAATTAAAATTATCAGAAGAAAAAGCAAAAATTGCAGAATTACTAATAAAAGAAATAAAGTCACGCCTAGATTTTTTAAAAAATGTTGGCCTTGAATATCTTACTTTATCCAGAAGTGCAGCAACATTATCTGGTGGAGAATCACAACGAATTAGACTTGCTACTCAAATAGGTTCGAAATTAACTGGTGTATTATATGTATTAGATGAACCAAGTATTGGCTTGCATCAAAGAGATAATGAAAAACTAATAAAATCGTTACTTGAAATGAGAGATTTAGGAAATACATTAATAGTAGTTGAACATGATACTGATACCATGTTAGCAGCAGATGTATTAGTTGATATAGGACCAGGTGCCGGAGATAATGGTGGAAAAGTAATGGCAATTGGAACTCCAGAAGAAGTAATGAAGAATGAAAATAGCATCACAGGGCAATATTTAAGTGGCAAAAAAAGAATTGAGATACCAAAAACAAGAAGAAAAGGTAATAAAAAGTATCTTACTATCTTAGGTGCCAAAGAAAACAATTTAAAAGATATAGATGTAAAAATACCACTAGGAACATTTACTTGTGTAACTGGAGTATCAGGCTCAGGAAAGTCAAGTCTTATAAATGAAATATTGTGCAAAGAGTTATCAAAAAAAATATATAATTCAAAAGTAATACCAGGAAAACATAAAAAAATAAATGGTATAAATAATATAGATAAAATAGTAGATATATCACAATCTCCAATAGGAAGAACTCCGAGAAGTAATCCAGCAACTTACACTGGAGTATTTGATGATATTAGAACACTATTCACAACAACAAAAGAAGCAAAAATGTATGGCTATGAAAAAAACAGATTCTCATTTAATGTAAAAGGTGGAAGATGTGAAGCATGTAGAGGTGATGGTGTTAAAAAAATTGAAATGCACTTTCTACCAGATGTATATGTTCCATGTGAAGTCTGCCATGGTACTAGGTATAATAGAGAAACACTTAACATAAAGTATAAGGATAAAAATATTGCAGAAGTTTTAGATATGCGAGTAAGTGAAGCATTAAAGTTTTTCGAAAACGTACCAAAAATCAAGAAAAAATTACAAGTACTAGAAGATGTAGGACTAGGTTATATAAAACTAGGCCAAAGTGCTCCAACACTATCAGGAGGAGAGGCGGAAAGAGTAAAATTAGCTAAAGAACTTCAAAAGAAAGCAACAGGTAAGACACTATTTGTTCTTGATGAACCAACAACAGGATTACATTCTGAAGATATAAAGCGTTTACTTGCAATTTTACAAAAAATAGTAGATAATAATGATACAGTAATAGTAATTGAGCATAACTTAGATGTTATTAAAGTTGCTGATTATATAATAGATCTTGGACCAGAAGGTGGAGATCAAGGTGGACAAGTAGTAGCAACAGGAACACCAGAAGAAATAGCCCAAGTAGAAAAATCATATACTGGAAAATTCTTAAAGAAAATTCTTTAGAGGTGATAATGTGCATCTAAAATTAAAAGAAAAAGATAAAAAAATAATAATTAGTTTTATAGATTGGCTTATGTACATGATAGGTTATGTCATAGTGTTTATAGTAGTAACAAGCTTTTTTAAAAGCGTATATATAGATAGCCATAATATTTTATATTCTATATTAATAGTATTAATAATTTATATTCTAAATAAAACTATAAAACCAATGCTAGTAAGCCTAACAATCCCAATAACTGGATTAACTTTAGGTTTATTCTATCCATTTATAAATCTATTTATCCTAAAACTAGTAGATATTATTCTTGGTAAACATTTTCAATTAAAAAATATCTATATAGCCTTTTTTGTTGCTTGTATCCTATCAATAATGAACATAATTATGGAGAAAATTATAAAAACAATTATTACAAGGATGAAACACCATGTCTAAAATAGCTATAAGTATAGGTAAAATAAATATATATTGGTATTCTATATGTATATTTTTAGGAATCCTATCAGCAATAACTTTGATATATAAACAAGCTCATAAAAAAAATATAGATGATGCCTTTCTAACAGACTTAATATTTTACACAATTATCTGTGGAATAATAGGTGCTAGAATTTATTATGTTATCTTTAATCTTCCATACTACCTTTCTCATAAACTTGAAATATTTGAAATTTGGAATGGTGGCCTTGCTATTCATGGTGGTTTAATTTTTGGACTAATAACATCATATATAATTTGTAAAAAACATAAAGTAGACTTCGAAGAGATGCTAGATATTATAGTAGTAGGAGTAATTATTGCTCAATCTATAGGACGATGGGGAAATTTTTTCAATCAAGAAGCTTATGGAAATATAGTATCATTAAGTCATCTAACATCTATGCATATACCAAAATTTATAATAAATAGAATGTATATACTTGGAAATTATAGAGAACCAACATTTTTATATGAATCAATTTGGTGCTTTCTTGGTTTTATTATAATGATTATCATCAGAAAATTTAAATCTCTAGAAAAAGGTCAATTAACAGGATTTTATTTAGTGTGGTATGGAATTGTAAGATTTTTTATAGAAGCAAAAAGAACAGATTCATTAATGATTCTAAATTTAAAAATGGCACAAGTTGTATCAATTATCTTTATAGTATTAGGAATAATTTTATTATTTAAATCCAAATTTAAAAATAAAAAAAGTATAGGAGGCAAATATGAAAAATAAAGTAGTAGTCTTTGGTGGTGGAACTGGAATGTCTTACCTATTAAAAGGACTAAAAAAATTTCCAGTAGAAATAACAGCCGTTATCACAGTATCTGATAATGGAAGATCAACAGGAAAATTAAGAAAAGAATTTAACACACCAGCAGTAGGTGATATTAGAAAAGTAATAACATCACTATCCGAAATAGATGAGCCAATCAAAAAAATGATGGAATATAGATTTAATACATCTAGTGATTTAGATGGCCATGCAGTAGGAAATCTAATATTAACATCTATGTTAGATATAACCGGTTCCCTAAAAGATGCTATTTTCTGCCTTAGTAAATTATTGGATGTTGGTCATAAAGTATTACCAATATCAGAAGACTCTCTTACATTAATGGCTAAAGATAAAAATGGAAATATAGTCGAAGGAGAAGAACAAATCACAAAAGCTCATCACAAATTTGATCATATTTTCTATAAAGAAGAACCAACTGTTACAAAAGAAGTACTAACAGCTATAAAAGAAGCTGATCTAATCATATTTAGTATGGGAAGTCTATATACAAGTCTATTACCAAATATAATTTGTAAACAAGTACAAGAAGAATTAAAATTATCATCAGCACCAATCGTATATTTATGTAATGCAGTAACACAACCAGGTGAAACAGATAACTTCACAGTAAGTGATCATGTAAAATTAATTAATAAATATTTAAAAGAAAGAAAAGTAGACATAGTAATTGCAAGTAATACAAAAATAGATAAAAAAATTGCAAAGAAGTATGAATCAGAAGAACAAAAAGATCCAGTAATAATAGATTATGATAATTTGAAAAAATTAGACGTCGAATTGATAGAAGATGACTTAATTCAAGTTGAAGATAATGTATTAAGACATAATAGCATGAAATTAGGCTCTATAATAATAGATTATTTATTAAGGAGATAAAATGTCATATACAACAAAAATAAAAGAAGAAGTACTGAAAATATCAAAAGAAAAATCAGAAACAATCGCCGAATTATCAGGATATATTAGAAATAATGGATATATAAACAACAACCTATTTCATCTAACTACAGAAAATAAATTAATTGCCAATAAACTAATTGATCTTTTTAAAAGTATATATGAAATAGATATTAAAATAGAACAAAAAGATAATCTAAACTTCAGTAAAAATACCCTTTATTTATTAACTATAGAAGAAAAACGAGATTTTATATTAAAAGATTTAGGATATTTTGACGAAAATAACAATTACCTAGAACAACCACCACAATATATTGTAGGTGCTAATGAAGAAATAAGAGCTTACCTAAGAGGAGTATTTTTATGTTCAGGAAGTATTAATGATCCAAAAACATCAAGATATCACATGGAACTTTTAATAAATGAACCAAAAGAAGCTGTATTTGTACAAAAACTATTAAATATTTTTGAGTTAAATGTAAAACTATTAACAAGAGACAAAGGATATATGTTATATATAAAAGAAGCAGAAAAAATAAGTGATTATATAAAAATACTAGGTGCCTCAAATGCTGTTTTATATTTTGAAAACATAAGAATCTATAGAGATCAAAAAAATAAAGCCAATAGATTAAATAATTGTGAACAAGCTAATATAGATAAAATAGTTCAAACAGCAACTAATCAATTAGAATATATAAAAATAATAGAAGAAAACCTAGGCGAAAGTCTACTTGATGATAAAACAAAAGAAGCCCTAGAATATAGAAAAAAATATCCAGAAGCTTCTCTAAAAGAATTAAGTGAAATAATATCACTAGAAACAAATAAAGCAATAACAAAGTCAGGCCTAAATCATAGATTTAGAAAGATAAAAGAATTAGCTGAAAAATTTATTAAAAATAAGGAAAATTAATCCTTATTTTTTTTAATAATTTTATCAATAAGTCCATAAGAAAGAGCGTTATCAGCATTCATATAATTATCTCTTTCTGTATCTTTTTCAATTTTTCTAATATTTTGTGAAGTGTTTTTAGCAAGGATTTTATTAAGCCTTTTACGTATATCAATTATTCTATCAGATGCAATCTTAATGTCAGTAGCTTGCCCATTCGCCCCACCTAAAGGCTGATGAATCATAATATCAGCATTAGGTAAAGCATATCTTTTGCCATGAGTACCACTAGAAAGTAAGAAAGCTGCCATACTAGCTGCTATTCCAACACATATAGTAGAAATGTCACTAGAAACAAAATTCATAGTATCATAGATTGCCATTCCAGCAGTCACAGAACCACCAGGAGAATTAATATAAATAGAAATATCATCATGATTAGTAGAATCTAAATATAAAATTTGGGCAATAACATTATTAGCCAAATTATCATCAATTTCCCCAGAAATAAATATAATTCTTTCTTTTAGAAGTCTTGAATATATATCATAACTTCTCTCACCATCAAATTCTTTTTCAACAACCATAGGAATTAAACTCATAATTATCACCTATAAATAGTATAATGTAAAGTAGAAAAATTATTCATTCTATAAACCGACAAACTGTGATATAATCAAATAAGAAAATAAAAAGGGTGGTATTATGATAGAGACAATTGATGTTTTAATCAACAAAAAACATTATCAGTTAACAAAAGGTATTACACTAGAAGAAATATCAAAAGAATTTCAGAAAGACTTTAAATATCCAATTCTATTAGGAAAAGTAAATAATAGATTAAAAGAGTTAAATGTTAAGGTAAATGAAGATGCTGAAATAGAATTCTTAGATCTTACATCCAGAGAAGGAAATAGATCGTATATAAGTGGACTAACTTATATATTAATTTACGCTGTCAAAAAATTATATGGAGAAAAGAAAAATATAGTAGTACAACACTCTATTGATAAAGGTATCTACTTTAAAACAAATTTTAAATTAACAGAAGAAAAACTAGAACAAATTAAATCCATGATGAAAACAGTTTCAGATAAAGATATGCCAATTACAAGAGTTACAGTAGATAGAATGGAAGCCATGAAATATTTTTCTAGTATAGGTGATTTATCTAAAGTAGGAGTCATGACCTATAATACAGATAGCTATATAACACTATATAGACTAGGAAAATACTATAATTATTTCTATGGTGTAATGCCTACAACTACTAAAAAACTAAATTCATTTGACTTAACATACATAAATGAAGATGGCTTTGTATTAAGATTTCCAACAGTATATATAAATGATCAAATAAAACCATATAAACATCATCCACATATGTTTGAAGTATTTAAAGAATGTAGAGATTGGGCAAAAATTATGAATGTAGAAAATTCAGTTCAATTAAATAAATTTATTTCTAAAGGAAAAATAAATGATTTAATTAGAATAGATGAAACATTACAAAGTAATAGATTACTAACTCTAGCTAAAAGCATAAATAATAAAAGAGATCAAATAAAAGTAGTTTTATTAGCAGGACCATCATCATCAGGAAAAACAACAACAACAAGAAAACTATGTATGTACCTAGAAAGTTTTGGTCTACACACAAAAGTTATTTCTATGGATGATTATTTTGTAGATAGAGAAGAAACTCCAATAGATAAAAATGGAAATCCAGATTATGAATGTCTAGAGGCAATGGATATGAATTTATTTGATGAACAAATAGAAAAACTTTTAAAAAAAGAAGAAGTAAAATTACCAACATATAATTTTACTCTTGGTAAAAAAGAATTTAAAAACACTATGAAATTAGATGATAATAATATTTTATTAATAGAAGGTATACATGCTCTTGATCCTAAAATATTAACAAATATTAAAAGAGATAAAAAATATAAAGTTTATCTATCAGCACTAACAGAATTGAATATGGATGATCATAATAGAGTTTCAACTACTGATAATAGACTATTAAGAAGAATTATAAGAGATAATAGAACAAGAAATTATCCAGTAGAAGATACACTAAAATCTTGGGCTAGTGTTAGAGCCGGAGAAGAAAAATATATTTTCCCATTCCAAGATGAAGCAGATTTTACATTTAATACAGCCCTAATTTATGAAATAGGCGTTTTAAAAACATATGTAGAGCCACTTCTATACTCAGTATCAACTGATTCAAAATATTATGAAGAAGCTAAAAGGTTAATCAATTTCTTAAGATTATTTTTACCAATACCAGCAGATGCTATCCCACAAGATTCAATATTAAGAGAATTTATTGGAGAAAGTTGCTTCCATGAATAATTAATATCCACAATTTTTGTGGATATTTTTACATAAAAAAATGTCAAACAAAAGCGAATATATTGAAAAGAAAAGTATAAAAATATATAATGATAGTAAGGAGGATATATATGATAAAAGTTGCAATTAATGGATTCGGAAGAATAGGAAGATTATCATTTAGACAAATGTTTGAACTAGATGGTTATGAAGTAGTAGCGATAAATGATTTAACATCACCTGATATGTTAGCACACTTATTAAAATATGATACTGCTCAAAAAAGATATGAAGGACACACAGTAACATCAACAGATGATTCTATTATAGTAGATGGCAAAGAAATTAAAATTTACAAAGAACAAGATCCAATTAACTTACCATGGAAAGAGTTAGATGTAGATGTAGTTCTAGAATGTACAGGATTTTTTACATCAAAAGAAAAAGCCAGTGCTCATATAAAAGCAGGAGCTAAAAAAGTTATAATTTCAGCCCCAGCTGGAACTGATTTAAAAACAATAGTATATGGAGTAAATGAAAATATATTAACAAAAGAAGATAATATAATATCAGCAGCAAGTTGTACAACAAACTGTCTTGCTCCAATGGCAAATGCTCTAAATAACTTTGCTAAAATTGAAAGTGGAATTATGACAACAGTACATGCATATACTGGTGATCAAATGATCTTAGATGGACCACATCGTAAAGGTGATTTAAGAAGAGCAAGAGCAGGAGCATCAAACATAGTTCCAAATTCAACAGGAGCAGCAAAGGCAATTGGACTTGTAATACCAGAATTAAATAAAAAATTAATTGGTTCAGCACAAAGAGTACCAGTAATTACAGGTTCAACAACAATACTTGTCGCAGTAGTAAAAGGAACAGACATTACAGTAGAAAAAATAAATGAAGCAATGAAGAATGCCTCAAATGATTCATTTGGTTACACAGAAGAGCCAATTGTATCAACAGATATAGTTGGAACTACATATGGATCAATATTTGATGCTACTCAAACACTAGTATCTAAAATTGATGAAGAAACATATCACGTACAAGTAGTAGCTTGGTATGACAACGAAAATGGTTATACATCACAAATGATAAGAACAGCTAAATACTTAATGAGTTTATAAAAAAATAATAATTAATATTAAAGTACTAATACATAGGTAATAGTACTTTTTAAATGTATAAAATTTAGTATAGCAAAATTATCTGTCTACATTCTCCATACTTGTCTACTTTAAGCTTATCACTACATATCACTACAAAATATAAAGCCTTATGGCTTTTTATGTGTTAAAATGTCACTTATAAATTTTATTAAAATATCACTTCTTGTAATATATAATACATATCTGAAAGGATGTGATTATATATTTTATAAAGGTATCAAAGTTGAAGTATGGCAAGATGTATTTGATACTGAATTTATAAGAATATATAAAGATAAGAAAGTATATAATACACGAATGGTAGAAGGTCACAGAAAAGATCCAGTCAAAAGAGAACAAAAAAGAATTCAAGATCAAAAAGAACTTAAAAAATTATTTAGAGAAAGAGATGAAAGATTAAAAGCAATGGTGAAACGAAGTTGAGTTCATTTTAACCTTTGCTTTTTAGATTTAATCAATTACAATTTTTTCATCAACAAAGTTTACCTTTGTTGCTTATCTGCCTAATAATTAAAAAAGTGACATTTTCTAAATCTTAACATTATGGCTTTTTTTTGTTGCAAAAATGCTTGGGAAGGGGTACAATTTAGGTGTATAACAAAATAAAAGGAGTAGGTTATGAACTTAAAACAGAATAAAACACAAGTCTATCTATTATTAATATTCTCATTAGCTTTATTAATAGGAATAGGATATGCAGCTTTGTCTGCAACATTAAATATTAATGGACAAACAACTATTAATAAAGCATCATGGGATATTCATATGGAAGATATTAATGTAACTAGTGGAAGTGTTACTGCAACAACATCACCAACACTAGATACAGCAAAAACAACAGTAAACTTTTCAGTAAAACTAACTAA
>CAJMSU010000008.1 GCA_905216155.1 uncultured bacterium | reverse complement strand
TTATAATTATTGTTATCAACTACATAAGAATTAACTATTAAATTATCATTGTTGATCTCTATTGATGAAAATATTCCATAGCGTTCATAATTACTATTATATGCTGTAGTTCTAATCTGAAATTTAGAAAAATAATTATTCAAAGTTTCTGTATCTAATAAATTTACATATTCCTTTTTCATTTTAGAATCAACCAAATATTTACTATTTTCATACACTAATTGTGCCTCATGCTTTAATCCAATTGAATCACCAATAAAATAAACTGGAGACTTATTATCATACATAGCAGATATATTAGAATTTATTTCTTCAGAATAGACTTTTGCATAATTAACACTGTCTATATTACCATACTTATCTATTGGATATGTTAAAGAATAAACATGATCATGGCCTTGTAACACTAAATCAACCCCATTTTCCGCCAATATACTTGTTAACTGATTTGTTAATGGTAAAATATCTTGATGATAATAATAATGCGGCCCCGTTGAATATACTCCTCTATGCATCAAGACAATTTTATACTTAGATTTTTTTGCAGCATCACTTTGTAAATCTTTCTTTAACCATTCTAATTGAGTATTACCAAGTTTAGAATAGAACACATCATTAGTATTAAGTATAGTAATATGAGTATTACCATAATCTATAGAATAATAAGCACCACTTTTTGTATCTTGTTTTGGATAATCATAATAGAAATTATTAACAAAAGAATTTCTATATTCTCCTCCAAAATTATAATCATGATTACCAACACTATTTATAGTAGTAATATTTCCATAAACATAAAAATTTAAATTTCTCTTCCACTGCTCTTTATCCAAAGTATCATTAACTAAGTCTCCAGCATTAACAATAAATTCAGCATCATTAATTAACTTTTTTGCCTGTCTTATAGCATATGTTGTATTTTTTATTTCATTAATATAAGACTGTTGATCTGATATATATATAAATTTAAATTTATCATTCCCATCATCTGTAATAAATTCTCCAATATCACTCCAAATACCTTTGTTTTTATCTCCGACTCTATAATAATATTTATTTCCAGGCTTCAACTTTTTTACTTTAACCTGATGAACATAATCTCCTAAAGTATCATCTTTAAACTGTCTACCAGTAAATTCAACAATATTATCGTTATTTGAAAAAATTATATTATTTTTATCCATATTTATTGCTTTAATAAGTTGTATATCAGTATTACTATTATAACTTGTATGCCAAGAGAAATTTCTTTCCGTTTTAGCATCCTCAGGCATAGTAACAGTCACTTGATATGGATACATATTTGATAATTTTCCATCTAATTCTAACTTTAAACGATAATCTTTATTTTCTAATTTAGACAAATCACTATTATTTATCCAAATCTTTAATATATATTCATTATTTTCATCATTCAATAATGTATCACTGTCAATAACAAGATTATTATTTAATTCCTCTAAAGACAAAAATGTACTTTCGACTTTATTTTTTTCTAACCTACATTTAACATATTTAGGATTAATATGATCTAAATTTTTAAAATAAATATTATATTTTGCATCTAACTTATTTTTATTTTTAATCATAAACCTATAAGTAATAGAGGAATTTTTCTTATTTAATTTTATTGTTTTACTAGTAAAATTTAATGATGAAAAATTTAACCGTTTTTTTAAAATAGCAACATCACTCGATTGTTTTATAAATAAATATCCTGAAAAAATAACCATAAAGCAAGAAACTAAAACCAAAAGTATTTTTCTACCTATTAAATTTCTTTTAAAAAAAGTCATATAATCACCTACTGTATGATCTTATCCTATTTATATACCAAATAATCTATTGTTATCATTGCAGGAAGACTAAATAATATAGGAAGTATATAACGCATAGAACCATTAATTGGAGAAGCCAAACATACAAGTAAAACTGCAATCAAGGCCATTAATGGTATTAAATATTTATAATTCTTCTTATATATAACCCAAGCCGATGATAAAATCAAAAACCAATCAAAGAAAGCTACTTTACCAAATAATGATAGAACAGGAAGTTTAAATAAAATTTTAATGATATATCCTAAATTGGTTTTAATATTTAAAAATCTTGCATTAGGATCACTAACAGAAAACTCATCAGAAACCCTTGAATCTGATCCTAACATAAGATTTTCATAGGTTTCATATGGATATAAATATTGATAAGTACTTGCAACAAATGATTCAATATAAACACTAGGATACTTACATAAATATTTAAACCAAACCTTAAAGAAATTTAATAAATCCCCTTTCGTAGTACTATTCTTATATTTATCTTTAACAGGATCAGATAAATCTGGATAATATTTCTTGGCAATGACTTTGAGAGGCAAAACCTTATTTATAATATCCTGATCTTTTTTAGAAAAGGTATCAACTCCTTTTTTATTAGCAAGTCTAGCTATTTGCATAAATGGCACAGATAACATTTCTTTAGGACTACCCTTAGAAAAAGAAAAGCATCTATACATTATTTGATTAAATGATAAAACAGTAATAATAGGTATCAAAAACACTATTAATAATTTTTTCCAATTCTTCTTATACAACAAAAATAAGAACGGATAAGATAAAAGTAAAGTAATTAAACCATTATTCCTAAAAAGCATGACTAATATCATAGTAATAATAAAACAAAAGGTATTGATTTTATTATTAAATATACTACTATAGTTCCTAACTATTTGAATTAAAAAAATAACATATAGCAAAGTAAAAATAGCATTAGAAGTATCTTTAACAGCCAATAATGAATATGATAAAAAATGTGGTGAAAAACAAATTATTACTAAAGTAATATTACGAATCCAAAATGGAACTTTTACTTTTTTCATATAATAAATAGTAAAAGAAAAAATAATAGTTAATACTACATTTTGTAATAAAACATATAAAAAAAGTCCAAATTTAAAATCAATAAACATTCTGCCTAATTTAACTAAACCACCTAATAAAAGTGTAGAAAATACCGGATGATGTTGATTTATATAAATATTTTCATCTACTAAATTAACCATATTTATAGACCAAGAGGTTTTTCTATGAAAAAATTGACACAATTGATCAAGGGTATCACCATTAGAGTTACCAGGATAATATAAAAATAAAAAAGGAATTCTCATAATAGAGATAATAATTAACGATGATATAAAAGGATGTTCTTTTATAAAATTTGATATTTTATGTAATGATTCACTTATTCCAGAAACTTTTTTTTTTATTATATTATTACTAAATAATTTACTATTTGTTTTTTTTGTTTTTATTTTTTTATTATCAAAAGATATATCAATACTAATAAACTTTTTTAGCAAAGCATAAAAAATAAAATAAAACCCAAAAAATATAACTGTAGACTCAATAAACATAGCAATATTAGAAAGATTTGGAAAAGCATTAAGTATTTGTAAATTTTTACCTATTACCATCAATATAGATAAAATAATTGAAATAACACTTATAATGATATTTTTCTTAGTAAACTTTTCTCCATTAAAATAAACATTATAATAAAAGAAATATATAAATATCCCCATAAAAACATCCACAATATTAAAATCCGTTAACAACTGATTAATTTGCATAAACCAACTTGTTTCACCATAAACAAGTTCTTCCAAATTAATATCTATAACTAATAACAAAGTAGTTATATATGATAGAAAAAAAATTAAAAACATCTTTGTTGTTCTACTCATAAATTACTTCACCCTCCTACAACAACACCATACAAACAAAACTATAAAACCCAATATATAATTAAATTAGGCTTTATAGCTATAATACACAAAATTATATTACTTTATTTGACAAGTTCCAGAACCGAGACTTAAATTAGTTTTATTAAGAATACTACTTCTTCCCATACTTCCAGCATCAATACCACCACCATAAGCAAGACCCATATATTTTGATCCGTCGCCTATAGATACATATATATTACGTGCTGGGCCATACATACTAGAAAACTCTATATATCCTTTTAAGTCCTTATTACCCCAAGGAGATTTACCACCATTTTTTAATAGTGCTTTATAATTGCTATATGCAACGTCATCACTAGGATTAGTACTAACAGAAATAGTGCCATAATCTTCTTCAGTAACAGGAACACCTTTACAATAAACGCTTCCAGCTGCTAGACTCTTTCTAGTGGCATCTGCATATTGACTTAAAGTATCTATAAAAGCATCTTTTCTTGAATTTTCCATATATTTTGATACAGCAGGTATTGCTACCATCATTAATATCCCCATAATAACAATAACGGCTAATAACTCAATTAATGTAAAACCACTTTCATTTAATTTTTTCATTTTCTTCCTCCATATATTAATCTACTTCTCATATAGATTATGTTATTAATAAAGTCCTGCAAAACTAATAATATTATTTTGCAGAACAGCCATAATAAGTAAATTTCATTGAATTATCAAAGCCAGAATAATAAAAGCTACTTGTTCCCTGTTTAATAGGTGTAAAAGGTAATCCTTCTTTCAATACTGATTTTCTGTCTAAATCATTATATAATCCATATTTAATACTATTTTTTTTAGAATCAGTTGACCATACATTAAATGTAACATTACCGTTGCCATCATCTATTATAAAAATCATACCATCAAGTGCTTTTTTATCATATGGAGAACTTCCTCCTTTTTCTAATAAAGTTCTTGCTTCTTGCATTGAAATATAATGATAATTTTCAGTTGGTTGTTGACATTCAAGCATATCACCACTATACGCAGTCTCAACTGCTGACACATACTGTTTTACAGTTTGAACATATGTATCCTTTCTTGAATTTTCCATGTACTTTGATACCGCTGGAATTGCTACCATCATTAAAATACCCATAATTACGATAACGGCTAATAATTCAATTAAAGTAAAACCTTTTTTATTTAATTTTTTCATTATAACTTTCCTCCTTATTTTGTCTTACAATATTGATTATATACTATAAAAATATAAAATGCAAATAAAAAAATATTTATTTATAACTTTTTTATTATTTTACATATTATCTGACAATAAAAAAACAAATAATATTATTAATATACTATTTATTTTTTACCATACCAATAAAATTTTGGATATTGTTCTGAACACTTTTCACAGTATGATGCTGATATAATACCATTGCTAGAACTATTTTCTTCAGCTCTTGCTGAAACTTGATAAAAAGTATCTCTTGAAGTTATATCTTTTGAATTTTCACTGTATAAATCATTATATGATACTTGTGATATTCCTTTTTTGCTATTATCATCTAGTTTTTCAATTAATTGAACATAATAATCAAAATTATTACCGTTTTTTTTAATTAAAACATATGAATCATTAACATCATACTTACCACCGTTAGGAGCTTCATCAAACTCTGAATTATCTAAGTAATTAAGAGTTAACAATGTTCCATATGTATCATCCGGCTTTTTTATATTTGAAGAACTCCTAAACTTATATTCAGCAAGAGAAATTAGTTTTTTTGCATCACTTACATATTGACTGTTACGACTATTATTAAGAATTCCCATAACATTTGGTATTGCAACTGCTGATATGATTCCAAGTATAACCATTGCAGCTAATAATTCAATTAAAGTAAAACCTTTTCTATTTTTCATATGATATCACCTTAATAAATTATATCATATTTTTAAATACATAGGCAATTAATTTAGTATTTCTTTTATATTTTCAATTTCCTTAACAGTTGTTGTCGTTTTTAACTCACTATTAAATAAATAATCATATCTAAATAAGGAAAAACCCTGATAATTTTTTAAGTTTCTAGAAAGTATTATTTCTCTTTTTATTATGTCATTATTTAAAATCCATTCTTCACTTCCACTATTTGCATATTTATCAAAACTACCTACTTTATAAAATGCAAGAGCAATCATAAGCTTAACATCATCACACTTTATTATGTCGTCCCATTCATGAATAACATTATTAAATGATTTTGTTTCATTATAGAACCCATAATATATTTGTGGCATTAAATAATCGACATATTTATTACTACTACCCCATTTTTTTACATCAGCAAAGTGTCTATTATAATTATTCTCCATATTACCATCTGGACTAACACCAAAAGTTTTATTATATTTTTTACATGTTTTATGGACTTTTTCTACCATTCTACTAACATTATCAAGTCTATAAGAATTAATATCTTTATCTTTATTTCCTTTTTGATATTCAGCGTAGTTATTAATATCTACTTCAAGATCAGGATAAAAATAATCATCAAATAAAATACCATCTACATCGTAGTTTTTAACTATTTCTAAAACTCCATCTACTATTAAATTAATACTTTCATTTTTAGCAGGATTTAAATAAATTCCATTTTTTTCATATAAGACGTCTGTACCAATATATTTATATACAGGATTATTACTGGTAATAGGTACATTACTAGTGGCACTTCTTACTCTATACGGATTAATCCACGCTATTACTTTAATATTTTTCTTTTTAGATTCTTTTATAAAATATTTCAAAATATCAAAATTAAGCTTATTATCTTCGCTTCCACAAATATAGCTACAACATGGATAAATATTAGATTTATATATTGCATCAGACATACTTCTAACTTGTAATATTATAGTATTTAGGCCTAGTTTTTCTGTATTGTTAATCATTTTTTTTATATTTTTTTTACTATTTATTACGTCGTTATTATTTATATATTTGGAAAGTTCTATATAGCTTATAAATATAGATCTCGTTTCATCTTTATATGTTCTATCTAAATCTTTGGAATCATTGATAAATATTAGATTTAAAATAATTATCATAATTATTATTAGAAATATATATCTATTCATTATTATCACCAAAATAATAATACTAAATAGAAAGTAAAAATAATGTCATTTTATATTACAACTTTATTATTTTACATTTTCTTTTTTTATTAAAAATAATCTTTTTCCCTTATAAAAACCATAAAATACATCTTCTAGGCTATACCCTTCTAACATACAAGCATTCATTAACCATTTTTTATCTTTATTTATTTGAATTAAAACATCATCTTGTACTTCTCCATCTATAATGATTGGTAATGGGTAATTTCTATTTTTATCATCTTCTTTTTTAAATACTGATAATCTACCACTAGTTTCAAGTATAGCATAATCAACTTCTTCAATTGATTTTATACCATGACTTCTAAGTTGTACTAGTAAGTCATCTAAATTATATCTTTGTTTAAGCATTTCTTTAAAATTTATAATACCTCTATTTATAATAATAGAAGGATCTCCATCTACTACACTTCTAAATTTAGGACTTTTTAGAGAAATTTTTGCAAGTATTATTTGAATAATAACTAAAACCATCATTGGTACTAGTGAGATAAAAATATTTTCATCATATTTGTCTATAGAAATAGCTGCTAATTCAGCAATAAAAATAGATACTATTAAATCCATTACAGAAAGTTCCCCTACTTCTCTTTTTCCCATTATTCTATAAATGATAGTAATAATTAAATAAAAAAACAAAGTCTTACCTAAAACTATTAAATAAACCATTTTATCACCCATTATTATTGTGATATGTTTCATAAAACTTTATACAAAAACATAAATTTTATTGAGGTGGAATTAATGACTTATTTAAAACTTTATGGAAAAAGACTATTATGGCTATTAATATCTATTTTTATATGTTTAACTATTGCAGTTGTTTTTTATTATTTTAATTTAATAAATGATACTACTTTTAATATACTACAAATATTAATATTACTTATAAATATCTTTATCCAGACATTTATTTTAGGTATTAAAAAAGATAAATTTGGTTTTTTAGAGGGAATAAAATTTAGTTTAATAATAATATCTTTATTTTTAATATTATCACTTATTACTTCATCACCAATTTCTCTTAAAATAATAATATACTATCTTATAATTATGGTAACTTCTATTTATGGGGCAACTTATGGTATTAATAAGAAAAAGGATAAATAAGGAATTGATTTTATTAAGGATCAATTCTTTTTTTATTGCAATTAATACTAAAAAAAGTTATAATATGTAACCAAAAGGAAGTGGCTATATGGATAAGTACGTTGGAGTTGTTTTTTCTAAGGAGAGGATTGATAATAACTTATACTTTTTTAAACCTTATAAGATTGTTGAGGGTACTATTTCAAATAATAAGTTTATAACTAATGATATAGAACTTGATAGTATTAATGATTATAATATAGAAAATAATAGTGAACATTTATATTATTATGCAATTACAAAAAATGATTTAAAAGCAAGATATGATTGTTATTTAGAAAGTGACTTTAAGTTATGTAGGGATGTTTTTTTTGAAGAAGTAAAAGATTATATTCATTTTGGATTTAAAAATAGGGAAAAACAAATTATAGAAGTATTACCTATACATAAATCAAATTTGCAAAATACGTTTAAAAATCCAATATATAAGAGAAATAGTGATAATGATGTAGTTCAATTAACAAAAGATAGATTAAATTATTTACTAAAGTGTAAAGATAAAGATGAAATGATTGACTACTTAAAGGTTCTAGGCGAAAGATTGGATAAATTCAAAAAAATTACTGAAAATGCTAGTCTTGATATGGTAGATAAAATTGAGATTGATAGTAATAATACAATATCAAAAATATCTATAGTTACGCCTTGCGAAAAGGCAAAAATTAAAGGTAAGAATGTTTATATGGGGATTGATTCTAATCAAAACGATTATAGATTAGATATAGATGTTGATGAATTGAATGATTTTTTGAGTGAAAGAATATATGGTCAGGATGATAATTTAAAAGGAATTATTAATACTATTGCTATGAATTATAAAACAAGAAATCCTAAAGAAATTAAAAAGGCATTAATAATTGGACCATCTGGTTCTGGTAAAACAGAAACTTTTAGATTAATCGCAGAGTACTTAAAGGTTCCGTATACTAATTATTCGGCTCCAGATTTGAGTGCTGTTGGATATGTTGGAAAAGATATGGAAGATTTATTAAAAACAATATATGGCAATGCTAATAAAGATATAAAAATGGCAGAGAATGGTATTGTATTTATTGATGAAATAGATAAAATTGCTACTAAAGGTACTAAGTCAGATAACGCTGTTAATGCTCAACCACAATTATTAAAATTTCTAGAGGGACATATTTATGATGTAGAAACTAGATTTAGATATTATGAAAAACTAAATACATCTTTGATGAGCATATTTTGTGGTGGTGCTTTTGAGGATATAGAATTAGAAAGTAAAAATCTACAGATAGGTTTTGGAAATGATTATGGTCAACAAGAAATAAAAAATTATACTACTCAAGATCTAATAAATTATGGTATGAAAAAAGAATTAATTGGAAGATTGCCAATTACATATGTTTATAATGAATTATCTAAAAACCAGTTAAAAAATATTTTATTGAAATCAAAAATATCACCTCTACTTATAGAAAAAGCAAGACTAAAAAGAGATTTTAATATTGATCTTGTATGTGATATGGAATATATAGATGAATTAATAGATGTAGCTTATAATTTAAAAACTGGCGCTAGAAGTTTAAAGGGAATTATAGATAAGTCTTTAGAATTAGCTGAATTTGACTTACAAAGAAAGAAAAATTTGGGAAAATATAGAGAAATGTTAGTAACAAAAGATACTGTTACTAATAACAAAATATATACATTAAAAAAATAAAAGTTCTTGATGACTTTTATTTTTTTATAAAACACTTTTTATTAATTTTATTTCTTTTTTTATAATTAGTTTTTTTATTCTATAATTTTTTGGTAAAACTTTAATTAGTATTTCTCTACTTTTTAATTCTCGATCATAATATTCATTAAAAAGCTTATCTTTATTTTCTAGTAGATATGGTCCAAAGAATAAATCTTTTTTACTATATCTTTTATGGCCTTTTTTTAATTTTATTATTTGATAGATGAATTTGCCCTCTTTTACTAATGACTCATATTCTATATAGAAACCAGAGTGAACAAGAAATTTTTTTACATCCATTTGATAATTGTTAGGACTAATGATTATTGTATCTATTTTTTTTAGTACTTCTAAATTATTTTTAAAAATACCTATCATATTTCTACCACCCATACCAGAAATAATTACAGTATCAATTGGGTCGGTATAAGTATCTAGTCCATCTCCTAGTCTTAATTCTATTTTTCCATCCATTTTTTCTTTTTTTATATTTTCTTTGGCTTTTTCTAGGGGTCCTGTTTTGACATCTGATGCTACTGGTTTAATGTTCATATTTTTTTTTACTAAATATATATCTAAAAGAGCATGATCACAACCAACATCTAAACAAAAGGAGTTAGCATCAACTAAATCTCCTATTTTTTTTAATCTATTATTTATTTTCATTAGTCAGTTAGAAAATCCTTTAATTTACGAGAACGTGATGGATGTCTTAATTTTCTTAAAGCTTTAGCTTCTATTTGTCTTATTCTTTCTCTAGTTACACCAAAAATTTGTCCAACTTCTTCTAAGGTTCTGCATTGACCATCATCAAGCCCGAATCTAAGTCTTAAAACTTTTTCTTCTCTTTCAGTTAATGTACCAAGTACACCTTGAAGTTCTTCTTTTAACATTTCTATAGTAGCGTATTCTTCTGGCCCCATAGTTCTTTCATCTTTGATAAAGTCTCCTAAGTGTGAATCATCTTCTTCACCAATTGGTGTTTCAAGTGACACTGGATCTTGAGAAATTTTATAAACTTCACGAACTTTTTCAATTGTTATACCAAGTTTTTTGGCTATTTCTTCATCTGTAGGTTCGCGATTTAATTCTTGTGTTAATTGTCTTTGAACACGAGCAAGTTTATTGATTGTTTCAACCATATGTACTGGAACACGAATGGTTCTAGCTTGATCGGCTATAGCACGTGTTATAGCTTGTCTTATCCACCATGTTGCGTATGTTGAAAATTTATAACCTTTTGATGGATCAAACTTGTCTACAGCTTTCATTAGACCTATGTTTCCTTCTTGAATTAAATCAAGAAATAGCATTCCACGTCCAACATATCTTTTTGCGATTGATACTACTAAACGAAGATTAGATTCAGCAAGCATTCTTTTAGCTTCTTCATCTCCCTCTTCAGCACGAATTGCATATTCAAATTCTTCATCTGATGTAAGCAAATTAATTCTACCTATTTCTTTTAAATACATTCTAACAGGGTCATTAATTTTAACATCTTTTGATAAAGTTAAATCTTCAACATTTACATTATCAGTAATTTCTTCACCAGAAGCATCATCTGTACCATCTTCTGATACAATATCTATTTCATTTTCTGTTAAAAAATTATATAAGTCATCTAATGTATCACTGTCTATTTCTAATCCTTTTAATTCTCCTGCTAATTGTTCATATGTAACATATCCTTGTTTTTTACCTAACGCTAGTAATTTTTTTCTTCTTTCTTCAATTGTTTTAATTTCTCCAACCATAACTATTCTCCTATTCGTAAACTTCTAATTTTATTTGCAATTTTTGCTTGCTCTATTGGATCTACTTCTTTTTTCATTGCATCAGTAAGTCTTTTAATTTCACGCTTTTTGCCATATTCTTTAACTACTTTAAAATATAAAATTAAATCATCTTTTGTTGTTGTTTCCAAATAATTAGAAGCAAGTATTTCATTCAGTAATGAAACTATTTCATCCTTATCTTGAATATAAGTATAAAAATCAGCAACATTAATGTTCCCATTTTGTGTATAATAATAAGCTATCTCACTAGCTAATAGTCTACTCTTATCATTAGGAAAAATTATTTTTTCCTTTTCAAATAAAGTAATTACCCAGTCATTATTTAACATAAAATAAAGAATTTGTTCCATGGCTTTTTCATACTTATTTTTTCTTTTAGGTTTAGTTAACTTATCTACTACTATTGGCTTTTTTTCTTTTTCTTTTTCGCCCTTCAAACTATTAAACCGTATTTCCAGTGTATTATACCCTATATCGAACTCTTTTGCAAGTTTTTTAAGCATTATTTCAATTCTTATAGGATCATCTAGTTTTATGGCTTCCTCTAAAACTTTATTAATATAATTAGCTTTTTCTATATCACTTCTAAAATCAACTGATTGTCTTAGCTTATTTAGTTTAAAATCACTAAAGTTTATAGCACTATCCATAAGTCCAATAAATCTATCTTTACCATTTTTTAATATAAATGTATCTGGGTCATCTGGATCAGGTAAGCTTAATACTTTTACAGAAAAACCACTACTTTGTAATGTTTCTCCAATACTAAGTGTAGCTTTTACTCCAGCACTATCACCATCTAGGCATAAAATTACATTTTTAGATAATCTTTTTATAAGATTTACCTGTTCATGTGTCATAGCAGTTCCCATAAGAGCAATCGTATTTTTAACACCAATACTACTAGCTCTTATAATATCCATAAAACCTTCCATGATTATAACACTTTTTTTAGTTCTACACTCTTCTTTGGCAATATGATAATGATATAAAAGTTGTCCTTTTTTAAATATACTTGTTTCTTTAGTATTTAAATATTTATTTTTGGAATTATCTTTATATATTCTTCCACTAAAACCAACAACTCGGCCATTTACATCATATAATGGGAACATTATTCTATCAATATAGATATCTCTATCATCTACTGATAAGCCAATACTATTAAGTGTTTTTAATTCATATTTTTTGTTTAATAATAATTTTGTTAAATCATCTCTTGTATCTAGGGAAAGTCCTATTTGAAATTCTTTTATCAATTCATCATCTATTTTTCTGGATGCTAAATATTTACGAGCAGTTTCACCAAATTTTGTGTGTAAGTTATTTTCATAATATTTTAAACTAAATTGGTATGCTTCATAGAGTTTTTCAAATTTCGTATCTTTTCTTTTTATATTAATTCCAGCTACATCAACACCAACTTTTTCACCAAGATATTTTAACACTTCTTTAAATTCCATATGTTCATAGTTCATTAAAAAAGTATAGACATTTCCGGTTGCGTGACATGAAAAGCATGTATATATTTGTTTTTCTCTTGATACGCAAAGTGAGGGATTGGAATCATCATGAAAAGGACATACTCCAAAAAAATTTTTACCACGTGCTACTAAAGGGATTCTCTCACCTATTATATCTACTATATCCGTTTTACTTCTAATAATATTTGTAAGTTCATTATTCAACCTACATCACTCCAGTACAAAATCTTCTTTATTATAACACAAAATTAGACTTTTTTCTAGATATACCAAGAATATTTATAACAAATTAAAAATATAATATATTAGGTGAGTTATGAAAAA
This sequence comes from uncultured bacterium, assembly GCA_905216155.1. GTDB lineage: Bacteria > Bacillota_I > Bacilli_A > RF39 > UBA660 > CAJMSU01. The sequence goes on along the minus strand of CAJMSU010000008.1, from coordinate 43,073 downwards.
AATTTTAATTAATTCTTTATTTATATTTGTAATATCTTCTATATTTCATTTTGTATATAATATATTTCCTAATAATATAACAGCTTTATTTTTTCCTGTAAATGAAAGTATTTGGGAACATTATAAATTGTTATATACATCGGCAATTTTGTTTTCTTATCTTAATATAGGTAGTAAATCATATCATTTAGAAGCTTTATTAAGAGCAGTTTTAATCATTGTAATTCTTTCTATTTTTTATTTACCAATATATTATTTATATGGAGAAAATTTAGTAATTACATTAATTATTTTATTTATATCAATATTAATAACAGAGCTAATTTTATCTAGAGTGATTAATAAAAATTATAGGCTATTAAATATAATTAGTATACCAATTATAATTTCTATTAGTATTTTATTTATGTATTTAACATATAATCCAATACATAATGACTTATTTTTAGATAAAACAAAAAACACTTATGGGTTAAATAAGTGATTTTCTTGTAAATATATCTACATTATTTAATGTATAAACATCAATTTTAGCCTTCTCTACTATTTTTATAAAACCAAGTCCATTAATAACTAAATCTTCTCCATATTTAATATCAAATGACTTTTTATTTAAGTTATGCAAATCATCTTTATTAGATGAGTTTAAAAATCTTTTAACTTTTAATCCATTAGATAAATATAGCGTAAAACTATTTTTTTCTCCTTCTGTATAATCAATTCTAATTAAATCTTCTATAACTATAGATTGATTTTTTCTTAATTGATAAGTTTTAGGTTTTATTTCTTTATTAGGAGAAATTTTTTTTACCATTTTTGGATCAACGTAGTTTAGAATTGATCCATTATCAACAACTCCAGGTGTATCAATTAAAGTTAAGTGGTCATTTATTTCTATTTGTATAGTATTAAGAGTAGTAGAAGGAAGTGGAGACATAGTTAATTCTTGACAATTATCAGAATAGTTTTTAATTAATTTATTAATTAAACTGCTTTTTCCAACATTAGTATGACCAATTACATAAACGTTTTTAGATGTTTGCAAATACTTAATTCTTTTTAATAAATAATCTATATTATAGTTTTTATTGGCACTTACTACTATAATGTCTTCAAAATTCATATTTTTATTTTCTATATACTTTATTAATTTATTTTCTTTAACTGATTTAGGTAGAGCATCTTTTTTATTTAAAACTAAAATCATTTTGTTAGGAATATAGTTTCTTAACTCTTCTAAATTTTTATCTAAATTTAATAAATCTGTTATATATAAAACTAAATCTTTAGTTTCTCCTACACTTTTTAGAATAGATAAATACTCTTCATTAGATTTAGTTACAACTTGATATTCACCATAATTTTTCATTCTAAAACATCTTTGACAAATATCATTATCTAAACTAGTGGTATAGCCTTCTTTTAATATGTTTTCATCTTGTAATATAGTTCCACAACCCATACATTTTTTTATATTATCCATAATATTTACCTCGCTCAAATAGTCCCCTTTTATTGTACTTTTTTATAATCTTTGCTTCTATTTTTCTATTAAGACCTGTTATTTTTAAATCTTTTTCGCCAAGTGGATCTACTAAAATAGTCATTATCTTAAATCTATTACCAGATAAAATATCAGTAACTACTTGGTCTCCTATCATAACCATTTCTTTCTTTTTTAAGTTATATTTTTTTGCTATTTTACGAAGACCCATAGTAGATGGTTTAAAGCTATTACTAACACCACCTACATTTAAATCTTTTAAATATGGTTTTATTCTTCTTCTTGTATTATTAGAGACAATAAGTACTAAAAAGTCCTCTTGTAATTTTTTTATAAGTCTACGTGTTTTTAGTGGACATCTTTTATTAGAAATTAATCCAAGTGTATTATCAAGGTCAAATATAAGACATGTTATACCTTTTTTCTTTAGCTTTTCATAATCTATTTCATAAATATTTTTTTTATAAATTTTTGGCAAAAATAAATTCATTTTTCCATCACCTACTAAAATTATACACTAAATTTATGATTTAGTCTAATTATTAACCTTTTGTGTTACCATTTCGGTATTTTCATCTATTTTTTCTAAAGTGTAACCATTTTCTTTACAATACTTAATAATTGCTTCTAGAGCATCTCTTGTATATGGTTTTATATCATGCATTAAAACCATATTAACTCTATCTTTAGATAAGTTATCTACTACGTTGTGATATATTTCATCTTTTTCATGATGTCCTGGTTCGGCATCTCCACTAGATAAATTCCAATCATAATATTTAAAACCTTTTTTTTGTACTGCATCTGTTAATCTACTCATAATTCCTATAGAATATTTTCTGCTAACTGTATTACTAGAACCACCTGGAAATCTTATATAGGTAGAATTTTGTCCAGTTATTCTTTTAACTCTATCAAAGACACTTTTTAAATCATTAAAGTAATTATCATCACTTGAATAAACAGTAGAATAATCATGACTAGATGTATGAAGTGCAACTGTGTGTCCTTCATCATATTCCCTTTTTATTAGTTCATCAGGACCTGAATTAGTTACAAAAAAGGTTGCTTTTATTCCTTCTTGTTTTAATATATCTAAAATAATATTAGTTGTTCCATCTCTTGGGCCATCATCAAAAGTTAAATAAACACTTCCTTTTTTATTATGTTCTATAACTCTTACATTACGAATAACGGTTGTACTATTACCTTTTTTATCACTAACACTATATTTAATTTTATAGTTTCCTAGTTTATTCATATCAAGATTACTAGATATTACAATTTTATCTTTTAGATTATTATCACAATTATCAGACACTTCATATAAGGAATCAGTAAAATTATCACCTATAAAGACAGTTGTATTTTTACTTCCTAAAAGCTTTATTTTAGGTTTTTCAATATCATTATATTTAATTTTTTTCTTTACACTCTTACAATTAAAGTGATTATCACATACTTTATATGAAATATAATTTTTATGTTTTTTTACTTTTACTTTGCTTGTTAAATTACCATCCATATTATCAACTGCGATAAAGAATGGTGCAACTACTTTTTTACCAGGACAGGTATAAATAGTATTACTAGTTAATGAAAATTTAATTTTTGGAGCAGTTATATCCTTAACTATTACTTTTCTATATACTTTTTTAGTAAAAGATTTATATTTTATTTTATATGTAACTATATATCTACCAAGTTTTTTAGTGTTAACATTATTAGTAATTACTACTTTATCAGTAATATTTTTTCCTTGGTAGAATGATTTATAACCTGGATCTATATATTTACTACCATAGTCAACAACAATACTTTTTTTACCAATTAGACTGATATTTGGAAGTAGAAAGCAATAAAAGAAAGTTATTGCGAATGTAAATAAGATTATAATTATAGTCCATATAAAGGTATTATTTTTAGTTAGTTTTTGTTTACTATTTTGTTTTGGTAACTTTTTTTCATTAGTAGTATTTTTTATTATATTTTTCTTATTACTATAATCTTTTTTAGGTTGTTTTTCTATGCTATCTTTTTTATTATTTGTAGTATTTTCTTTTTTTGTTTCATTAGTATTACTAAATTTATTATTTTTTGAAACTTTGTTTTTTTCGATATTTGTTTTTTGTATTTTTTTCTTATTTAGTTTTTTATTACTTTTTTTATTATTTTTTTTCTTTGCCATATAACCACGCTCACTGTTAATAATTATACTTTTATTTTGGATTATTGTCTAGATAATTATTCTAATTCTAAATTTTATTATCTTTAATGAACTCTCTTAATATTTTAGTTAAAGCTCTTTTTTCTATTCTAGATACATAACTTCTAGAAATATTAAGATTTTTTGCAATTACTTTTTGAGTTTCTTCATCTTGATTATTTAATCCATATCTTCTTCTAATTATTTCTTTTTCTCTTTCGGTTAAAATATTCATATATTTTTTTAATAATTTAATATTATCTTTTATATCAATATCTTCTATAAAATCAGGCTTTGGAGTTTTTAAAACATCTAGTATAGCTATTTCATTACCATCTTTATCAAAACCAACAGCTTCATTGATTGAAATATCTTTACTATATTTATTATTGCTTCTAAAGTACATAAGTATTTCATTTTCAATACATCTGGCACAATATGTTGTAATTTTAACACCTTTACCACTGGAGAATGTATCTACTCCTTTTATTAGACCAATTGTACCAATACTAATTAAATCATCAGCATCATCTTTATTTTTATCAAACTTTTTAACTATATGGGCAACAAGTCTTAAATTATGCTCTATCAGTTTATTTCTAGCAGCAGTATCACCTTGTTCTTTTAATTTAATGCACTCCTCTTCTTCCTCTACACTAAGAGGTTCAGGAAATACATCATTAGAATAACTTCCAGTTACAACAAATAAATTTTTAATTATAGAAAATAAATTAAAAAACATATAATCACCTAACTAATTATATGTTATATTTTGTCGAATTATTTAGCTAAATACTTTTTACTTAAAAATCTTTCTTTAATTGTATTATAGCTAGAAAGTAAAAATTTTCTATTAAGTAATATTGAATAGATTGTAACTATTAATAAATTAATGATATTTAGAATTAGATTATTTTGATAATATAAAATAATACATAATGTAAATATTAAAATTGTTTTAATAAAAATATAGGGTTCAAATTTTATTGAAACATATTTTTTTAAATCAAAGTGTCTATAGACCATCATGACAAAATATGATATTAAAGTAGAAAAACTAGCTGCATATAAACCAAATCTTTTAATAAATAAAAGATTAACTAAAATGTTTATAACAGCACCCATAATGGTAGTTGACGCTACTTGCTTTGTCATTTTTTTAGCAATATAAATACCTGTATATAGGCATATAGCTACGTTACAAACTGTTGCTAAAACTAAAATAGGAATATATTTTGTTGCTTCAGAATATTTAGAATTAATAAGTACTGGAAAGATAAATGGCATACATGCTATCATTAGAGCACCTAATGATGTAAATAATTTAACAATGGTATTTATAACATCAGAGAAAAATTTATCTCTATCAGGACTATCAATATGTAGAGCTGCTGATTCGCTCCAACTTAAATTAAATATTCCAAGTAAGCTAGAAAGTATAGTTGGAAATTTATTACTAATAGCATAAATTCCATTAGCACTAGCTCCGATAACAAAAGAAATAATAGTTCTATCAGATGCATTTACTATCCACCAACTAACACCATTTGGTACAAGTGGAATTGAATACTTATACATTTCTTTTATTAATTTTATATCTTTTAATTTAAAATTAATTTGTTTATATAGTTTTAATCTAATAAATAAATATAGTGCTCCAAGTCCGTTAGCAAGAGCCATGGATAAAATCATACCCATAGCGCCAAGTTTTAAAAATACAATAAATAAAACATTTAAAATAACAGTACAGGCTCCTGTTATGATGCAACTAATTGCGTAATCTAAGGTCCTTCCAATACCACGGGCAATTTGTAAGAAGTTGCCAGAAAAAACACAGACGATGATATCAAATAATATAAGCCATCTAAATTGAAATTTAAAAAAGCATGTTACTATTACATAAAGTATACTAAAGATTAATAAAGATGATAAAAGAACTAAGAAATTATTAGATAAAACTTTTTTTGTTTCTTTTTGGCTTTTTCTAGAATCTATTAGATATCTAAAAACACTCATTTCAAGTTCAAGTGTGATGATTGGTACTAATAGTGTGACATAGGTAGTAATTAAATCAACCAGACCATACTCTTCTGTTAATAAAAAACTTGTATAAAGTGGTAATAAAAAGTAGGATATTAACTGTGTACAAACTCTTCCCATAAATATAATTATTGTGTTTTTTGCTAACTGTTTCTTTTTGTTCATATATTTCTCCTATATCTATTTTTTGTATTTTTTTATGTTTTTGATATAATTATTTGCCCAAGATTCAATAATTTCATAATCAATATTTAAATTTCCATGACCAATACCTAAATTATGATTTTTCTTTCCTGTTCCATGAAAATCACTTCCACCACTCATATGCATTTTTCTTTTTTTACATAGTTTGTATAAATAATTTGTTTGTTCTTCTGTAAATGTTGTGTAAAAGCATTCTAATCCATCTAAATCATAATTATTTATAATATTTAATAATTCGTCAGAAATATTTTTTGAATAAGCAAAAGTATGTGCTAAAAAGGCAACTCCTGCTGATTCATGAATGGCTTCTATTATTTTTTCTAAACTTGGAAACAATGATGATTCATCAACATAAAGTGGACTTTTGGGATTATATAATTCGTTTCTTGTAAATCCTGTGTTAGTTGTTATAGAATCTTCGTTAAGAAAAAATTTGTAATTTTCCGGATATTTTTTTACCTCAGCAGCAAAATACCCACGAGATGATTCCTTTTTGGCATCAAATTTAATGCTATTAGTATCAAAAATTACTCCTATTTCTTGATATTTATTTTTTATTAACTCATATTCTTTTAATTGCTTTTGTTCAAAAGTTAAAACATTAGATTTTAAAAATTTATCCATTGTTTCTACATCAAAACCATATCCTAACACTTCTATTATCTCACCTTTATAAGTAGTAGTTATTTCAACACCTGGAATTATAATACCACTAAATAAACTTCTTATATCTTGCTTTTTTAATAGTTTATAAGCATCTACTGTATTATGATCAGTTATAGATAATACATCTAAATCTATATGTTTTGCTTCTTTTAATAGTTCTTCTACAGAAAAACTACCATCTGAAAAAGTAGTGTGTGAATGTAAGTCTATCATAAAATATTCTCCTATAAAATTAATTATTAAAGTATTCTTTTATAACATCATAGTCGCAATAAGGAAGATACTCATCTCCTATTGCCATGTAATTGTCTCTTCCTTTTCCTGCGATAAAGACAATATCATCTTTTTCTGCCATATCAAGTGATGATGCAATGGCTTTTTTTCTATCTACTATTCTTAAATAATTTGTATTTTTACTATCACCAATTAAATCATCTATTATACTATCAACATCCTCATTTCTTGGATCATCCATGGTAAAGATGACTAAATCAGATTTTTCTAGGACAACTTTTCCCATTGATGGTCTTTTTTCTTTTTCTCTACCACCGGCAGATCCTGTTACTGTGATAATTCTATTTTTCTTTATTTTATTTAGATAATCAAGGACTTTACTAAGGGCATCAACTGTATGAGCATAGTCAAGTAAAATCATATATTTATCAGTAAAAGGCATAACTTCCATTCTACCTTTAGTTTGTTTTAAATTAAGTACACTATTATATATATCTTTAAATGAAATGCCTTTTACTAAAGCTGTTAGTACACCAGCCATTACATTTAAAACATTAAAATCTCCAAGTAATGGACTATCTATAGAATAGTTACAATTATTATAGATAAATTCTATTTTGGTATTCTTATTATTAACTGTGTAATTTTTTATATATAAGTCATCAAATTCATTGAAGCCATAAGTTAAAACTTTACCATTACATGATGATTTTATTTTATCCAAATATTTTGAAGAACTATTTAAAATACAAAAACCATCTTTTTTTACTTGTCTAAATAATTGACATTTACAATCAACATAATTTTCAATTGTTTTATGAATATTTAAATGATCTTCTTCTATATTGGTAAGAATGGCAATGTCATAAGAAATATCATCAAGTCTATGTCTAAAAAAAGCTTCACTACTGGCTTCCATACAAAGTTCTTTACAGCCATCATCTACAAATTCCTTCATGTATTTATAAAGTCTATCAACATCTGGTGTTGTATTTCTTATTGGTTCACTTTTTTCTTTATGTTTTTTTCCATTGGTACCTATATAAGCACAATCATTTCCTAATAATTGATAAACAATTTCGGCAACTGTAGTTTTACCTGTCGTACCAGTAACACCTATCATATATAGGTCGTTATATGGATAATCATAAAATTTAGCACAAATTTTTCTTAATTCTTGATTTGTATTTGAAACTTTTATAATGGGGACACTTTTATTTTTAACATCACGACTTACAACGATGGCACTTGCACCATTTTTAATTGCATCATCTATAAAGTCATGTCTATCTGCAGTAACACCCATGGTACAAACAAATAAATCTCCGTGATGGCAATCTTTAGAGTTAAGCTTTATACCTGTAATTTCTATATCTTCATTAACATCTGGATATAATTCACATAATTTTTTCATAATAATCACCTATAGTATATTATACAATAACTTAACACAAAGTTAAAGAAATTTTCTTGCTAGATAAATATATTTGGTATAAAATTAAGTAAGGTGATAATATGAAATGTATAATATTTGGTGCTGGTAGTGATTTAGGTGTACATATAGATGGAGCATCACTTGGACCAATACAATTGATGAATGACTTAAAGTCTTTCTTTAATGGACAAACAATTTTATTAAAACAAGATGATGATATTATTAAAAGTAAGAATTTATCTGATAGAAGAAAAAATGAGTATGAAATAGATAAATTTAATACAAAACTTTATAATACAATATTAGAAAATACAAAGGAAGAATGTTTCCCTATTACGATAGGTGGCGATCACTCTGTGTCAGTGGCATCTGCCCTAGCTAGTGTTAAGAAAAATGAAAATATAGGAATTATTTGGATATCATCACATGCTGATTATAATACGTTTCAAACAACAGTAAGTGGTAATATTAATGGAATGAGTTTATCGGCTATTAATGGTTATAAAAATCATGAGTTAAGATACTTCCATGATGGAGGAATAATTCAACCAGTACGTAGTGTAATATATGGAACAAGAGATATTGATGACTGGGAAAAGGATAATATAAAATATTCAAATGTCAATATAATAACTGATAAAGATATAAAAGATAAAGGAATAGAGGTAACTTTAGAGGAAGCTTTTAAAACTGCTTTGGAAAAAAATGATGGAATTCATGTGTGTTTTAATTTAGATATTATAGATCCGGATACTGCACCAGGTGTTGATGTACCGGTATTTGATGGTATAAGTGAAGATGATGCAATGAAAATAAATAGTATAATTATAAAGCATATTGATGAAGTTGTATCATTTGACTTAATGGAATTTAACCCATTAAGAGATCAAAATAGGAAAACAGAGCAAATTGCTTTAAATATTTTAGCCCAAATAATTAGAGCTTCTGATACTAAACAAAAATATGTAAGAAAAAAATACTAGAGGTGATTCTAGTTTTTTTTATGTAAAATTTATTTTTCAAAATAAAAATCAGTGTAGATACACTGATTAGGTAAATTATTATTTAGTTATTCCTCATTATTAATAATTTCTATCTCTTAAAAATGGAGGTAAATCGAAATCATTATCATTAGTACTATTTGAAGATGAATCTAAGGTTTCTGTTTTAGTAAAACTACTTGGTGTACTTCTTCTATTAGTGCTAGTTATTTGACTACTATATGAATTGTCTATTTCTTCTAGTTCTTCTTTTTTATTTTTATCAAAACCAGTAGCAATTACTGTAACTATAACTTCTTCAGATAAGTTTTCATTAATAACAGAACCAAAAATTGTATTGATATCTGTATTAGCAGCACTTCTAACAACTTCTGCAGCTTGTTCTGCTTCAAATAATGTTAAATCAACACCACCAGTAATATTAATTATGGCATCTGTAGCTCCATCGATTGATGTTTCAAGAAGTGGAGATGAAACGGCTTGTTTTGCAGCTTCAATTGCTCTATCCTCACCCATTCCAATTCCGATACCAATAATTGCATGACCTGATTTTTCCATTACAGCTTTAACATCGGCAAAGTCCAAGTTAACAAGTCCAACAACTGCGATTAAGTCAGAAATAGATTGAACACCACGGCGAAGTACATTATCAACTTCTTTAAATGCTTCAAGCATTGGGGTAGTTTTATCAATAATTTCTCTTAATCTGTCGTTTGGAATTACTATTAAAGTGTCTACATGTTTCTTTAATTCTTCAATACCATTTAAGGCATTTTCCATTCTTCTTTTACCTTCAAAAGAAAATGGTTTAGTAACAATAGCAACAGTTAAGGCACCTAGTCCTTGTGCAATTTCGGCAACTATAGGTGCTGCACCTGTACCAGTACCTCCACCCATTCCACAAGTAACAAATACCATATCTGCTCCTGCTAGTGCATCTTCTATTTCTTTTTTAGATTCAAGGGCAGCTTCTTTTCCTATTTCTGGTCTTGCTCCAGCACCTAGTCCGTCAGTTAAAGTTGCTCCTATTTGAATTTTAACATCGGCTTTTGATGAATTTAATACTTGTAAATCAGTATTAGCAGCAATAAATTCTACTCCTTTAACACCTGACTCTACCATTCGGTTAATGGCGTTTCCACCACCACCACCAAGTCCTATAACTTTGATTTTTGCTAATTGATCCATTTCTAATCCGCCTAACATACCTAGTCCTCCTTAATTATCGAAAAAATGTCCAAACATTTTACCTAAAATATTTTCATTATTAATTTGTTTTTTATCTGTAGAAATCATAGTCTTAACATCATAGTCAGATATCATATTGTAATCTTTTTCTCTGAAAGAAAGTTTATCATCATAATATTTTATTATTCCAAAAACACTACTATATTTATTGTTTCTAATACCAATAGTATTAATATTACAAACTTTAGCTTTAAGTCCTAAGATTTCATCAACTAAATATTGAAATCCTGATAACTCGCTAAGACCACCTGAAACTATTATATAACTTATTTGTCTATTTGTTAAGTTTTTTATTTCCTTTTTTGCCATTTTTAAAATTTCCTCACATCTGGCACGCACCACCTTAGTAGCACCAATCTGAGTTATTTGTTTTTTACTGCCAGATTCTAGTTCTATTTCTGTATAATCATTGGCATCAGCATATTCTTCCATACTAACAGCAAAGTTTTCTTTAACTTTCTTAGCATCAGTTTCGCTAATTTTAAAAATATATGCAATATCTTTATCTACATTTCTACTTCCAACAGGAATAGTTGAATTCTTAATTTGTATTCCCTTATTAAAAATTGAAATATTGGAAGACGTTTCTCCAATATTTATAATAGCTCCAACACTACTATCAGTTTTTTTATTTTTAATGGTAAAGTAGTCACCCGTAGATGTGTAAGCAATATCTACAACTTCAATTCCACTAAGTTTTAAAACTTCTAATATTCTATATAAAGGTTCTTTTGAAACAGTAGAAAGAACTAACTTAGTTTCTAAAGTATTAGAAGAAAAACCTTTTGGATCTTTAATATTTTCTCTATTATCTATATTAAAACTAATAGGAATGGCTGTTACAAGTTCAATTTCATCATTAATTTTTTCTTTAATAGCCTTTTTTATTACATTAGAAATATCTTGACCAGTAATACATTCAGAATTTATAACAGCATCTTTAGCAAAAGACATATCCATAGAACAATTTTTAGGAGAAATTGCTAGTATAGTCTTATTAATTCTTATACCAAGCAAATCACTTATTTTATCAAGGGCTTCTCTAACACTATAAACAGCTTTTCTTGTATCTATTATTTCTCCATTTTCTATTCCAAGAGATTTATTATTAACAGATGCTAAAACGTGAAATTTATTTTTAATTTTTTCTGCTACTACAATCTTAATACTATCAGTACCAAGATCTATACCAGTATAAATATTTCCCATATTAACTACTCCTATCCTATAACCAATTATACTATAAAATAAAAAAATATCAAAGAAAATTAGATAAATTTATTTAAAACTATAAATATCATAAAAATATATTGAATCTACTTTGTTACCGTTTTTTATTATGTAATTTATTATTTCTTTATTTGTTTGTTTTCCTTCTGATATATCTTCTATACTAATCATTACTAAACAATCTTTATTACTTTCTAACTCTTTAATAAGTTTTTTTGTTTGGTTATAGCCACTATTTCCATAGTTAATTAAATCAAGTTTATCTACCCTATTATCAGTAATTATTTTAAAGTAATATGCATCAGAACCAATTACTCTTATTTTTTTATTACTTTTTTTCATATAATCTGTTAGTTTCTTTGATATGTCAATATTTTTCTTAGGGATAGCTCTATATTCAAAGTGATTAATACTATTTGGATATATTACCGGTTTAGAGAGGTTACATATAGATATTAAAATGTATGCTGCTGTACATGTATAAAAAAACATATTTAAGTATTTATAATATTTGATATCAATATTATAGTTAAGCATTATAAACATACAAAAAGATAGTAATGAAACTTGCAAGTGATACGGTTCAATAAGTGGTATGGCGATAGAATAAAATGCTAATATATAAAAGTTTTCTATACTCTTTTTACCTTTTTGTATTGTAATACAGGTAAATATTAAAATAAATAGAAAAACTAAGATAGGAAAAATACTAAATTTAAAGTTTTTATTTCCGAATTCAAAAAGTCCTAAAAAGCATTGATCAATAAAATCATATAAAGCATTATTAGATATTAAATATATTAAAAATATAACAGTTGGAATTAAAAAGCCAATTATTCTTTTTAGATTTTTTTTGTAGTTTTTAAAATTATAAATAAAACTAACTAGAAATATAACAAGGCCAACATGCTGCTTTGTTAAAAAGAGCATTCCTATAATAAAACCAATTAAATAATCATTATTATAATTTTTTTCTAAATAAATTAATAATACTAATAATATAAATAGGAATATATTATATGATGGAAATAAAATTGGTATTAAGAAAAATAAATAGACAATGTTTCTTTTTGGAAACATCTTATCAAGTAAAAATAGTCCCATTACAATAATTATTGTGTTGAAGATATCCATAACTAATATATTTGAAGTAAATAAATGAAAAGGAAGTGACATAATAAATGGATATAATGGCGTAATAACCATATTAAAATCTTTATATACAACTAGACCTTTATAAATATTGTTACTAAATCCATAATTCCAAATTTCATCATTTCCAAACAGTGTAAAAAATAGACTAACTATTAATAATAGAAAAAAGATTAAAACATATTTTAGAAATGATAAATTTTTTTTATTTTTTGACATAGCAGTTCCATCTCCCTACTTTATTACACCTTTCATAATTATCAATAATAAATTTTACTATCTTTTTATCATACTGATTTTTATAACTATTATTTTCATATTTACTTGATGATATAAATATTAAGGTATTTTTCTTTAATTTTTTTATTTTTTCTATCATCATATCTTCACCATTTTTCCCATAGTTTCCATAATTAGGTAGATCAAAATATGATATTTCTAAATTATTAGTTATTTTATAAAAATAGTTTTCTGTGTAAAAAGAGAATAATATTACATCGTTTTTACTGTTAGAGACAAAACTATTAAATTCATCTAAATCTTTAAAATATGTTTTACTGGCATATCTAAGTGGATAATTGTTATAGCTTTTAAAAGTACAACTTTTATCGTAAATATTAATTTCAATAGAAAACCAAATAATAGCTAAAACAAAAGTAAAAGACATAAAATATTTAAAAGTCTTATCTAAATTAATATTAAGATCCTTTAAGAATAAATATAGACTTCCAAGTACAAAATAAGAAATATGATACCAATCAAATAATGGGTATACCATAATTGATAAAATTAAAATATAATATCCGGTAGGTGTAGATTTATTTTTAAAAATATATCTGAGTGTTATAAATAAACATAGGATAAATGTAATTATTAAAACGATATCACCAAAGTAAAAGTTATTACTGGCAAAACTAAAAAGTCCTAAAAAACATAAATTAAAAAACTCTTTATAACTATTAGTAATAATTAAATATATAAAGAATATAAAGCAAGGAAGCGTTGTTCCAATAAATCTTTTTAATATTTTTTTATAGTTTTTAATATAAAGTAAGCTTGGTAAAATAAAAAAGATACCAATAGTATGTTTTGTTAAAATTAAGAGTCCAATTATAATTCCAATAATAAAATCGCTTTCATTTCTTTCTTCTAAATATATTAAAATAATAGTTAGAAAAAATAACATAAAATTATATCCAGGGAAGATTGCTGTTACAAGGGCAAATGGAAAACCCATGAATAAAATTGGTAGATAAATATAGGATTTACTTTTTAGCAAACTATATAATATTTTAGATAAAATTGTAAGTAATAAAGCTTGTAGTAGATAAAATGAAATTGATGATTTGAAGATAAGTAAAGAAAGAGAATAAAAAAAGGGCGAAAAGATTGGTATAATCATATTAAAATCTTTATATGGAATTTCTCCTTTACTAATTGCATAACTAAAGCCAAGGTTTGCTATACTGTCTCCCATAAAGGCATTATAAAATAAAGTAAGACAAAAAAAGTAGAAGAAAAATAAAAATATATAGTTAAAATTATTTTTAATAAATTTCATATTTTACTCCTTTATTTGAAAATGATTACCATTATCTAAGTAAAGAATTCCTTTTTTGTCTTCAAGTTGTTCTAAAACATCATTATAATAATTAATCATTTTAAACTTAGTTAAAGTTAGATACACCATATTACTATCATCCATATAAAGTAAAAATCTATCTTTATCTAATTCATTTGGTTGATATTCTATATCAGATATTTTTCCTAAAACATCATCTTTTATAAGACTCATTCCATTGACAAAAGATTTATATTTATCGTCTGGAACATAATTTATAAGTCTGGGAATTCTAAATTCTTTATTAATTTTATTTATATTAACTTCCTTTTTATTAGAAAAGACTATTTTAGAATTATTATTATTTATAAATAAAGGTTTATTTTCATTAACTGTAATAACAAAGGTATGATAAAATTTTCTATTTACAGAAGATTTATTAATATAAATAGATTTTTCTAATTTTTTTTGCATTCCTTTACTACTTTTAGTAAAAAATCCTGGATAATTTCTAAGAGATACTAAGTCAATAATATCATCATCGCTTAAATATTTATTACCTTTAACTATAATATTTTTTGTTGGTGATGTTAAAATTAAATACACGAGGAAAAATAATCCAACTAAAATTAGAAGCATTATAAATAATCTAAATACTCTTAGTTTTCGTTTTTTTACTAGTTTTTTTGCCATATTTACTCCCAATTAACAAATTCTTGCTCTATTTTTAAATCAACTTTGTACTCATCTTTTACTCTATCATGTACATAATCTATTAATCCTTTTATATCACTACTACTGGCATTATCTCTATTGATTATAAAATTAGCATGTTTTTCGCTAACTTGTGCTCCACCTTTTCTTAGTCCTTTAAGACCAAGTTTTTCTATAAGTTCACCGGCATACATTCCTTCAGGATTTCTAAATACACTTCCTGCTGATGGATATTCTAATGGTTGACTTATAACTCTTCTTTTACGTCTATCTTTTATAACACTTTCTATAGCGTGACGATCTCCTTTATTAAGCTTAATCACAGCATCTAGGCAAATAAAGCCTGGCTTTTTTTGTAAATATGAACTTCTGTAATGAAAATTCATTTCTCTATTTTCCAATGTTATAATTCTAAGATCATTTGTTAGGATACGTACTTTTTGAACAATGTAGCCCATATCACTTTTGTATGCACCTGCATTCATAAAAATAGCTCCACCTACACTACCAGGAATACCTGATGCAAATTCAAGGCCTGTTAGACCACGACGAGCAGTAAGTAAAGATAGTTTTATTAAAGAATAGCCTGCACCAACACGTAGTTTATTATCACTTAAAAATGTAACATCATTAAATTCATTAAGTCTAATTAATACACCATCATATACTTTATCACTAAAAAGTAGGTTTGAACCATTTCCAAGAATTTTATATTTAATAGAATTGTTTTTTAGTATTTTTAAAAGTTTTATTAGTGAATTAGTATTTTTAGGACTAACAATACATTTTGCCATACCACCAGTTTTATAAGTTGTATATTTACTTAAAAAAACATCTTTTTCAATTTTACCAATATTTTCATTTTCTATCACCTTAATAACATCATTAATCATTCTATTCACCAATCAACTTTCTAATTTCTTCGTAAATTCTAGTAGCACCATCATTAATACCTATTTTTTTTGCAGATGATTTCATTTTTTTATAATAGGCTGAATCATCAAAAATTGAATCTATAGCATTAATTAAGTTATTAGGATTAAAATCTTTTTCTTCTAATATTTTACAAGCACCTGCTTCTTCTAATTCTTTGGCATTTAAATATTGATGATTATTTGTAACGTAAGGAGATGGTACTAAAATAGAAGGAAGACCAATTGAGGTGATTTCTGAAATAGTAGAAGCACCTGCTCTTGATACTAGTAGAGAACTATCCTTCATTATATTAATTAAATTTTCCATAAATGGTACTAATTTAACGTTTTGTGGAATTTTTATATCTTTATAACTATCATAATAGTTGTTACCAGTAATAACTAGTACTTGATAATTTTTATTTTTAAATTTTGGGATTATTTTTTTAAGTTTTTCTGTGATAGTAGTAGAACCAAGAGAACCCATAACAATAACAACTAATTTTTCATCTTTAGAAAAGCCTAAGTTAGTTTTACTTGTTTTTCTAACAGTTGCGATTGCTTCTCCTCTAGGATTACCAGTTAGTAAAACTTTAGAAGATGGAAAATATTTACTGCTTCCTGGTAGAGATATAAATATTTCATCTGCAAAGTTTGCTAAAAATTTATTAGTCATACCTGGGATACTGTTTTGTTCATGAATTGCTGTTTTAATACCTAATTTATGGGCTGCATATAAAACTGGAGCGCTTACGTAACCACCAGCACCTATTACTATATCAGGATTAAATTCTTTTATTACTTTCTTTGCTTTTTTATATGCTTTATATGTCTTTTTTAAAACACTGAAATTAGCTAATATATTTTTTCTATTAAAGCCAACCATATCAAGTCCAACAAAATCAATACCTTCTTTTGGAACGATATCTTTTTCCATTCTATTAGTTGTACCTATATATAGGATTTCACTTTTCTTATCTTTTTCTTTAATTTTTTTAACTATTGCTAAGGCTGGATAAATATGACCACCCGTACCACCTGCTGCTATTATAACCTTCAACAAAATCACTTCCTAAATCTATGTAGTATATTAAAATTTATGCTATAAATTTATTAATTATCTAACTATTATATATAAAATTATACCCTAAAGTAAAAAATAAGTAAATAAACTAATAATCTAAATTGAAAAAAATAAAATATTATGTTAGACTAATCACACAATGAAAAGAGGAAAAATTATGGATAGTGTAGGAATAATTGCTGAATATAATCCATTTCATAATGGACATTTGTATCAATTAAAAAAAGTTAAAGAAATGTTTCCTGATATGCCAGTTGTATTAGTACTAGCTGGAAATTTTACACAACGTGGTGATGTTTCTATAATTGATAAATGGAAGAAGACAGATATTGCTATAAAGGCAGGAATTGATCTAGTTATTGAACTTCCCTTTTCTTTTTCTACTCAAAGTGCTGATTTCTTTAGCTACGGTGCTATTACCATACTTGAAAAATTAAAAGTAAAATATCTAGTTTTTGGTACAGAAAGTGATGAATTATCTGATATAGAACTATTAGTTGATACTCAACTTAATAATAAAGAGTTTTCATCTCTTGTAAAAATATATTCAAAACTTGGGAATAACTACCCTACAAGTATGTCACTAGCTTTAAAAGACTTAACGGGTAAAAGTATTAAAACACCAAATGATCTTTTAGCGATAAGCTATATAAAGACAATAAGAAAAAACAATTATAATATTAAGCCAATATGTATAAAAAGAACAAATGATTATCATGATGAGACACTTGATAAAAATATATCTAGTGCAACATCTATAAGAATTGCTTTAAAGAATAATATTGATATAAAAGGCCAGGTACCTGAATTTGTTATTCCATATCTTAATGATTTGCACTTTATTGATGATTACTTTGAACTTTTAAAATATAAAATTATTACTGATGATAATTTATCTAATTATCAAGGTGTAGATGAGGGATTAGAAAATATCTTAAAGAAAGAGATTATGGAAGCTAATAATTTTGATGAATTAGTTAAGCATATTAAAAGTAAGAGATATACATATAGTAATATTTCAAGAATGCTTATTCATATTTTGTGTAATTTAAAGAAATGTGATATGAATGAGTTTAATACTGTTAAATATATTAGACTATTGGGATTTAATGATATTGGTAAAAGGTATTTAAACAAAATAAAAAAAGATATTGATATACCAATAATTAGTAAAATATCAAGGGAAAAAGATAGGATGTTAGAGTTTGAGATACAGACAACTAAGATTTATGCCCTAACAGATAATAATTCAAGCAAACTATTAGAAAAGGAATTTAAAAATAGATTATTAAAAGGAGAAAACATATGATAAAACAAAGAAAAACAGGACAATTAATTATAGTATCAGCTCCATCTGGAAGTGGAAAGGATACAGTCGTAAAAAAATTAATGGAGAAAAGTACTGTTCCTATTTGGGTCTCAGTATCAGCAACATCAAGGGAACCTCGTAATGGTGAAGTAGAAGGAAAAGATTATTATTTTCTATCAAAGGATGACTTTAAAGAGAAAATAGATGAAGGATTTTTCTTAGAATATGCAGAATATGCTGGTAACTATTATGGTACACCTAAAAAGTATATAAAAGAAAAGTTGGATCAAGGAATAGATGTTATTTTAATAATTGAAATTCAAGGTGCTAAAAAAGTAAAAGAAATGTTACCAGAGTCATTATTAATATTTATAATGCCGCCTTCTCTAAAAACACTTGTTAAGAGATTAAAAAGACGTGGTACAGATTCTAATGAAAAAATAATTGAAAGATTCCATACAGCATATAAAGAAATTAATGAAGTAACTAAATACAACTATGTGGTTGTAAATGATATATTAGATGATGCTGTAGATAAAGTCGATGCAATTATAAAAGCTGAAAAATGTAGAGTTGATAGAATTGAAGAAGTTTTCTTAGATACAAAAGAAGAAGAAATACATGAACTTTTAATGATGGAAGATAAGGAATTTATAAATAAAAGTATATCAGAAAAAATAAATTAAAAAACACTTGGCTAATTAAGGTTACCAAGTGCTTTTTATTATATATTTATAAAGCATAAAAAAAGAAGAAATTATTTTATTTCTTCAATTTTCATAAAGTTAGTAACTCTTTTTTCACTAGTGACAGGTAATCCGCCAGTAATAATAATTTTATCTTTTGGATTTAACTTAAACATTTCTTTAGCTTTTTCTATACCAGTATTAATAACTTCATCTGTACTATCACAAACTGGAACAATAGTTGTATAAACACCATAGTTAAGAGCTAAACTTTGAGCAACTTCTTTTGTTGTGCAAGTTGCAAGTACATAACTATTAGGTTTTAAATTAGAAATTCTTCTAGCACTATAACCACTTACGGTAGATGCAACTATAACTTTAACATCCATTACTCTAGAACATTCAACAACACTTGAAGCAATACTCTCAGTAATACCTACTTTTTCTATATAATCAAATTGATGATTATAATATTCTTCAGTGTCACGGCAAATGCTAGCCATAAAGTCAACAGTTTCAATTGGGCTGTGTCCTGTAGTAGTTTCACCACTTAACATAACTGCATCAGTACCATCAAGTACAGCATTAGCGACATCTGAAACTTCAGCACGTGTTGGTCTAGCACCTTTTTTCATGCTTTCTAGCATTTCAGTAGCAACAATACAAATTTTTCCTGCTTGACGGCATTTTTTTATAATTTGTTTTTGATAGATTGGAAGCATAGTCATAGGAACTTCAACTCCTAGGTCACCTCTTGCTACCATAATTCCATCAGATTCTTCAACGATAGAATCTAAGTTTTCTATTCCAGTCATACTTTCAATTTTAGATATAATTTTTAGATCTTCTCTTCCATGTTCTTTTAATATTTCTTTTGCTGCTAAAACATCTTCAACACAAGAAACAAAAGATAAAGCTAAGAAATCTCCTTCATGTTCACATGCATAAATTATATCATTTTTATCAACTTCACTGATAAATGGTATATCTAATTTAACACCTGGAACGCTTAAAGATTTTTTATCACCTAATACTCCACCATTTACAATAGTACAAGTAACACCATCTTCTTCAACAGATTTAACAACTATTTTCATTAATCCGTTTTCAAGTAATACAACACTACCAACTTCTAAATTGTCAATAGCTTGTGGATGGTTAACAGAAAATCTTTCTTCAGTACCTAATACGTCTTCTTTTACTATTCTAATATCTTTACCTGGGACTAATTTAATTTCACCATTTAGTGTTTTACCACTTCTAAATTCTGGTCCTTTTGTATCATATAAGATACCTATATTAAATCCAGTTCTTTTTCTTACTTCATGAACTGATGATACAACTTGTTTTTTTTCTTCCTCTGTTGCATGAGAGAAATTTATTCTTGCAACATTCATTCCTGCTAAAACCATTTTTTCCATTACATCTGGTTCATTAGATGCAGGACCTATACTACAAATAATCTTTGTTTTTTTCATTTACTTCTTCACTCCTTCTCCACGAACAGATATAATTATACTACATTTTTTATCATTTGCAAAGAAAAACTCATTAAAAAATCAATACCTAATATATATTTTGTATTGATTTTGATTTTATCTATATGTTTCATTTAATTAAACATTATTTTTTTACTAATTTGTTTATTTTTTCAATAGCCTCTGATTTTGATTTTAAAATCATAGTTTCAAAATATTCATCTTGTAAATCATAAAAATATTCTTTTTTATGATTTAGATTTTTAGGTATGATAATTTTATGTGTTTGTTCAAATTCATGTGATTTATTATAAGGTATTTCAATACTTTCTTTGGGGCTATAACTTTTAGCTTCTAAATTATAGTAAACAACGTAATCAGCACTTTCATCATCTCTATTAACTTCAATATCACATGATCCATGTATAACATCTTTTTCATCTGTATATTTATAAGTTCCTATATAAACATAATAATCATCACTTGGTGTTATATCTGATTGATTTACTGCTTGTTTTACAAAATAAGAATTAGACTTATTTTCAATATCAGTTAAATGTTTTAATTTAAGTAATTTATATTTTTGAACAGAGTCTATATACTCTTTCACCTCAGGGATTTGTTCTAAGACTTCTATTTTCTTTTTTAAATTTAATATTTCTTCTTTTTCTTGTATTAATAATTTATATTTATCCCTTAATGACTCTAATTCAGAATCTAGCATATTTAAAACCTCCACTTGATAATATTTTTAAAATT
Organism: uncultured bacterium; assembly: GCA_905216155.1. Lineage (GTDB taxonomy): Bacteria > Bacillota_I > Bacilli_A > RF39 > UBA660 > CAJMSU01. The sequence goes on along the minus strand of CAJMSU010000008.1, from coordinate 21,648 downwards.
TTATTTTATATAAACTGGTCTTATTTATTTTTCTTGGCATTTTGGACAATATGTAGTGCCTCTTCCAGCTACTTTTATTTTTTTGAGTATGCTACCACACTTAGGACATTTTTCTCCTTGTTTACCATGAACTAATAATTCATTTTGAAAAAGTCCATGAACTCCTTCACTAGATGTGAAACTTTTAATTGTAGTACCTCCTAGTTCAATAGCTCTATTCAAAACAATATTTGTGTTCTTTATAATTTTATCGCATTCTTCTAGGGTGATATCACATGACTTTCTAATTGGATTAATAGAACTCATAAATAGAATCTCATCATCATAAATATTTCCAATACCACAAATTATACTTTGATCAAGTAAAGTAGTTTTTATTGGTGTTTTTTTGTTTTTTATTTTTGAGAATAAATATTCCTTAGTCAGATTTTTATCATTATACTCAAGTCCTAATTCATTTAATGGTTTTACTGAATTAACTTTTTCTTTTTTAATTAAATACATTTTGCCAAATTTACGGACATCATGAAATCTAAAACTTATATCATCATCCAAAATAAATTCTACATGTTCATGTTTATTTATCATATCGCCTTTTTTTCTGAAGAAAAATTTACCCTCCATTCTTAGATGAATAAGTAAATTATAATCATCAAGTAAAATGTTGATAAATTTACCATTAGTTGTAACATCATGTATTACTTGATTGATTGTTTCTTTTTTAAATAAATCAGTTGTAGGATGTGCGATTATATTATTCCAATAAACATTACAATTTGTTATCTTTTTACCTACTATTTTAGGTTTTAAGCTTCTAGCAACAGTAATAACTTCTGGTTTTTCAGGCATTTTTATAACCTCCTATTTTGCTTCATACCAATTGTTTCCAACTTCAATGTCTACTTTTAATGGGACACTAAGTTTATAAGTATTTTCCATTATATCTTTTACTATTTTTTTAACTTCGTCTATTTCATCATCTAAAACATTAAATACAAGTTCGTCGTGTACTTGAATTAACATTTTACTTTTTAGTCCAAGTCTTTTAAATTCTCTATAAATTTCTACCATAGCCTTTTTTAGTATATCGGCTGCTGTTCCTTGAACTGGAGTATTTAAAGCCATTCTTTCTCCACTACTTCTTACCATGTAGTTTTTACTTTTTAACTCCTCTATGTATCTTATTCTATTCATTAATGTTTTAACGTATCCATTAGCATAAGCTTGTTTTTTTTCTTCTTCCATAAATTCAGAAATACCTGGATATGTCTTTAGATAATTATCAATAAAGCCTTTAGCTGTAACAATATTTACACCTAAATCTTCTGATAAACCAAAACTGCTTATTCCATATAATATTCCAAAATTAACTGCTTTTGCAGTTCTTCTCATATCTTTTGTTACTTCTTCTGGTGATACATGATATATATCGGCTGCAGTTTTAGTATGTATGTCTTTTCCAGATTTAAATGCTTCAATTAAGTTAGTAGCATTTGCCATATGAGAAAAAATTCTAAGTTCTACTTGTGAGTAATCGCTAGATAGTAATTTAGAATTGTCATCAGGTATAAATGCAGTTCTAATTAATTTTGAATAAAGGCTTCTAGCTGGAATGTTTTGTAAATTAGGGCTTATACTAGAAAGCCTACCAGTTCTTGTTAGGGTTTGTGTAAATATAGTGTGAATTCTACCATCTTCTCTAATCTCAGAGATTAGTCCAACAGCATAATTAGTATATAGTTTAAATATAGTTCTATATTCAAGTACTTTATCAACTATAGGATGCTCTAATCTAATTTTATCCAAAATATCTTTACTAGTTGAGTATTTTCCATTTTTTACTCTTTTAGGATAAGGAATATTTAAAATTTCAAATAATATTTTAGAAAGTTGTGATGGAGATTGAATATTAAATTCTGTCCCAGCAAGTTCATATATTTCTTTTTCTATTGAATCAAGTTTATTTTTTAAATCTTTTTCTAGGTTTTCTAAGTATTCTCTATCAACCCTTATACCAGTAAGCTCCATATCAGATAGAACTTCTGCTAATGGCATTTCTATATTATTAAATAAATCTATTTCCTCTTTTTCTTCTAATTCCTTTATAATTCTATCATGGGTTTCATAAATAAATTTTGCCTTTTCTATGCATTCTTTAATTAAGATGCCTTCTTCTACTTCTTTAGGCTTTTTAACACTACCAAACAACTCATCATATAAAGGCATGTCATAATTAAAACTCTTGGCAGTAAAACTAATATCATCTTTTACTGGATAATCAAGCAAATAAATAGCAATCATGGCATCATATAAAACATTATTAAATGAAATGTTATACTTGTTCAAAACAAATAGAGCTTTTTTATAGTCATAGGTATATTTAATAGATGAAGTATTAAATATATTGATATATTTAGAAATATTATCTTTATCTATAAAATATCCATATTCTCCATCATATATTCCTATTCCTTTAATTTCACTTTTACTGTAAACTGTTCCTGTTGTTTCTAGGTAAAATGAAAAGTTTTTATCTGAAAAGTCATCCATTGATTTTATTACTACTTCTTTATTTTTATCTTCTATGGCTTTATCTAAATTAAACTTTTTAAGTAGAGATTTAAACTCAAATTCATTAAGTAATTTAGCAAACATTTCTTTATTTTCTCCGTTATATTTACAGTCTTCTAGAGAAAAGTCAATAGGAACATATTTATATATAGTGGCAAGATCATAACTCATATATGCATTTTCTTTATCATTAATAAGTTTTTCTTTAGTTTTTCCAGTAACTTCGTCAATGTGTTCATATAAATTATCTAGACTATCATATTTAGAAAGCAAGTTGATAGCTGTTTTTTCTCCAATTCCTTTGACACCAGGGATATGGTCGCTAGGATCTCCCATCAAAGCTTTCAAATCAACCATCCTAATGGGATCAACTTTATAAGTATTTCTAAACTCTTCTTTATCCATCATTATATGACCAGATTGTTTTAAAAGTTTTACATCTACTTCTTCACTAATAAGTTGTAGTAAGTCTTTGTCACTACTTACAATAGTTGCAATGAACTGATCTTCTTCATCAACCATTCTACTAAGAGTTCCAATAATATCATCAGCTTCATAATTATCAATTTCAAACCATTTAATTCCCATTGCACCTAAAATTTCTTTGGCTTTTGGAAACTGAAGTTTTAAGTCATCTGGTGTTTCAACTCTTCCTGCCTTATAACTTTCATATTTATCATGTCTAAAAGTCTTTCCTTTATCAAAAGCAACCATTATATATGATGGATTTTCTTCATTTATTATTTTCATCATCATATTGATAAAACCATATAAGGCATTAGTAGGAAATCCTTTTGAATTTCTCATAATAACACCTTGGTATGCAGTAGCATAATAACTTCTAAAAAGCAAATTATTACCATCAACTAAAATTATCTTTTTCATAATTAATCACCTATATTAAAGTATACCATATTATTATAACTAATTCTAATATTACTTATTAAAACTTAGGGAAATACTTTGGTTGTTATTACGAAAATTACCGTTTTCTAATTTCTCAATCCTTTTTGCTGATAAAAGTAGGCAAAAAGTTACTAATAAATAAATTCCTATTATAATTAACCCTTTTCTAAAATAATTTTTAATAACCATACTAATCTAACTCCTTTCAAATTACAATTTAATTATATATGATACATTTGTTCGTGTCAATATATTTTTAAAACATTTGTTTGACATTTTACATACCCTATGTTAAACTTAATTTATAAAGGAGGATACATGGAAAAATTAACTACAAAGCAAGAATTAATTCTTCAAATAATTAAAAAATTAATTGCAAAAAATGGATATCCACCAACTGTTAGAGAAATTGGAGAGAAAGCACATCTTAGTTCACCTGCTACTATTCATTTTCATCTTACAAAATTAGAAGAAAAAGGATATATTAAAAAGGGAAATAGTAAAAATAGAACAATTGAAGTATTAGTACCAAATGAATTTATTGAAAAAGATGAAGGAATTGTTGATGTTCCATTACTTGGTAAGGTTACTGCTGGTACCCCAATAGACGCTATTGAAACACCTGATGAATATTTTTCTTTGCCTACTAATTTGTTTACTTCTAGAAATGAGATATTTACTCTAAAAGTCAGTGGTGAATCAATGATTAATGTAGGAATATATGATGGTGATATTTTAATTGTAGAAAGATGTAGAACTGCTAGAAATGGTGATACAGTTGTTGCTATGAACAAAAATAATGAAGCAACTGTAAAAACATTTTATAAAGAAAATGGTTATTTTAGATTACAACCAGAAAATGATACAATGGAGCCTATCATTCTAGATGAAGTCACAATTTTAGGTAAAGCTATAGGTCTCTATAGAAAATTTTAAACATAAAAAAAGAAAGTTTTGTTATTAAGCTCTCTTTTATTTTTTTATTAAATCTCTAATTACGTAACTTGATATTAAAAGTCCTGCGCTGCCAGGAACAAAAGCACTTGAACCTAATCCATCGGTTTTTATTGGAAGTTCCCTAGATGATAAAACCATTACTTTTTTATTAATTTTTTCATCACGTACAAATTTTCTGATAATTCTTGCTAACGGATCATTATAGGTTTTTCTAACATCAACAATTTCTAATTTAGAGGGATCAAGCTTTTTAGCAGTTCCCATACTAGATATAAATTTAATGTTTTTAGCTAAACATTCTTTAATAATAGCCTTTTTTGTGTTAACTGTATCACAAGCATCAATTACATAGTCAATATCACTTTTTATATAGTTAGCTATGTTATTTTCATCAAGAAATTCAGCATATGCTTCTACAATACACTCGTTATTAATATCTTTTATTCTTCTTTTTAATACTTCTACTTTTTTTTGACCTATAGTAGACTTTAACGCAATAAGTTGTCTATTAAGATTTGTCTCATCAACTATATCATTATCTATTATAGTAATGGTTCCTATACCACTTCTTACTAATGATTCAACTACATAGCCACCTACTCCACCTACACCAATTACTAAAATATGTTTGCTTTTTAGTAAAGATACATTTTCTTCACCAATTAACAATTTCAATCTATCTAAGTTATGCTGCATGTTGTATATTATCCATCGTTTTAACTAATTGTTTTTGTTTTTTTGTTTTATTTTGAATAAGTGTATATGGTTTATTGTATATAGCTTTATTAATAATAGAAAGTTTTGAATATATATTTTTATTTTCTTTGGCCATTTTATAATAATTGCTTAAATTTCTATAGTCTTTAGTACTAAGTGGCTCTAACGCTTTTATGGTAGATTCAAGTACATCTTCTGGTAATGATGTATCACTAATTACAGTACAATCAAACATATTTATAAAGTCAAGCGTTTCATATAAATCCATTATACCTGCTTCTTCAAATAATACTGGCCATCTAGATTGATCCTTTTCTTCTTTTACTATTTGTTGTAATCTTTGAACTTTTTCATCAGTTAAGTGTTTACCTAAACCAATTTTTTCTAAAGATAAATATCTGCCTCTTTTAATATCAGGTATTTCTTTTCGCATGTCCATGACAACAGATGCATATAAATTGTCAAGAGATGGATGTACTTTTTTATAAGGATGCGCAACTTCATATACATCATATAGTTTTGAGGATGAATTTTCTCTTGTTGTAATAAAATAATCTCCCTTATTTCTAATAGATGCATTTCTTATAAAATCAACAACTCCATATTCATCATTAGAGCCTGAATTATAGCTGGAATCAGTAAACTTTTTGCCATTAACAATTACTTCACTTTCTTTAGTATCCTCCAGGTAAACATTAGTTCTGATTTTTTCTGAGTTTTTTAGTTTTACTTCTACATTTAATACTCTATTTCTATTAACTATTGGTAATATTAACATATCTATCACCTCGCAGGAGTTATTATACCATAAAATGTATTTTCTTACAAATAAAAAAATCAGAAGAACCGTGTAGTCCAACGATAAAACCTGCATATCTACAGGTGGGTGTCCTTACGCTATCATTAGGATCCCTATTAATAATAGGTATTCAACACAAATAGCTGATCAAAACTCCCTTATCGTCATATTAGTCGGTTTTATATGAGAACTACTCTCGTATTCATCTGATGTTATTATTATACCACACATAAACTTATTAATACAATATTTTTAACACAAATTTTTAATAATCATAAAATATCATAGGTGATTAAAATGTATTATAATGAGGAAGACATTTCACTTTATTATGAAAAATATGGTTCTGGTGAAAAAACTATTCTTATCCTACCTGGTTGGGGTGATAATAGAAAAACATTTTACAACATAATAAACCATTTTAAAGAAAAATATACTATTTATATAATGGATTATCCTGGTTTTGGCAATAGTGTATTTCCAAATAAAGATTTAACAATTTATGATTATACAAATTTAATTAGAAATTTTATGGTTGATAACAATATAGAAAATCCAATTATTATAGCCCATTCTTTTGGTGGGAGGATTGCAACCCTTTTGTCTGGATATTATAAGGAAAAAATTGATAAAATTATTATGATTGATACGGCTGCTATCAAACCAAAAAAATCTATTAAAACATTATTTAGACAAAGTTTATATAAATTATTAAAAAAGTTGGCAATATTTATTCCTAAAATAAAAAAAGAAAGATATATGCAAAAGTTAATAAAAATATTTGCATCAAGTGATTATCAGGTCCTATCAAAATCTATGCAACAAACATTTAAAAATATAGTTAATGAAGATGTATCATATTACTTAAAGCAAATTGATGAAGAGGTATTAATATTATGGGGTAAAAACGATATAGATACTCCATTAAAATATGGTATAAAAACAAATAAATTAATTAAACACTCTGCTCTTATAGTTTTTCCTAAGGGAAGTCATTTTTCATATTTAGAGTATCCAATTTTAACTAATCAAATAATATATGAGTTTATAAAATAAGGAGATAATCCTTATTTTTCTTCTATTATAAATTTACCATGATAATGGAAATCATCATTTCCTGTATAATTATCATCAACCCATACTTTTATTTTATATGTTTTACTACTATTTTTTTCTATAGTAGAATTTATTATAATACCTTTATTATTTAATTTAGAAACGTTATTTTTTTCTATACTATATTTAATATAGTTTTTATCTAATAGTTTGCTTCTACATTCATCACTATCTATCATTTCATCATCATTAACAATCTTTACAATAAAGTTTTTACTTTTATTGGTGCTGTTTGTTATTTTAAAAGTATAATTTTTTAGATTATTTATATTATTATCACTTATCTTGTTTTTATGGTCTAGGTAGATTATTTCTGATGTGTTGTTTTCTATTTCGTTAAAGGCAACTTGTAGTTTACCAATTTTCAATGTATTATAATTTTTATGTTTTTGCACAGATGATGAGATAGTGAAAAAGGAGATAATTATGATAATGACAATACTAAAAACACTAGCAACTGTATATTCTACTTCACGCATTTTTATTTTATATACAATACTTTTTACTACGGCGCCTTCGCTTCTTTTTATATTATGTCCTTTAAGTTTTTTCTTTTTCACAGGTATCACCACTCTTTATTATATATTTAGTATATCAAATCGATTTTTTTAATACAAGAATAATCATGAACAATTATTCTACTAATTTAGCATGTACAACCATTTTCTCTTTTTCATTATAACAAGTTGACAAAGTTATTATTCTATCACCATAATTAACGTTGTTATTAAAATTATAAACACTTCTTTTTTTTATGATATTTATAAAATTATCAAAACTATTCTTAGTGAACGTTGTTTTTAAATAATCATCAGTTGTTTCTATATGATATAAGCTGAATATTAAAAATTTATAATTTCTATCAGGTGTTTTAATAAAAACATAATATTCTTTTTTATCATACCAATCGTTACTAAGAGTGTTCTTTAGGCTTCCAAACATGGTACCATCTACTCTACCATGAGCATATAAAATGCTATTCATATCAGAAAAATCTGTTTTATTTCTATAATCCATAAATACCCAACCGGCATTATTTTTATCTTTATAGAAGGAATGTGTTAAGTAATATGAGTTGTCGCTATGTTGTACAAAAGGATAATCGACATTAGTATTAGATACACTTACCCAACCAATTACTTCATTATTAATAGATTTTAATTTATCAAAATCTATTTGTTGAGTATTATCTTTACTATTATCTGCTATATTTTGTATAGTTTTTATTTCTGTATCTGTTTTCTTATTATCATTCAACCATAAAAAAATTTGAAATGAGGAATAAATTAACAATCCAGTAAAAATAGCAATCAAAAGTAAATAAATTTTTTTCATAAAAAACCTCTCTATTAATATAGATATTATATAACTTTTATTATCTAAAAACAAGAAAAGTAGATTTAAAATCTACTTAAAATTTAATTAATTCATTAATATAGTCAACAACTTTATCTAACTCTATGGTAATTTGTTTCATTGTATCTCTATCTCTTATGGTAACAGTGTTATTATTTATAGTTTCATCATCTATTGTTATACACCATGGTGTACCTGAGGCGTCTGCTCTTCTATATCTTTTTCCAATAGAACCAGCTTCATCATAGCTTGTCATAAAATATTTATTTAACATATTATAAACCTCAAGAGCTTTTTCTCCATGATATTTTTTAGAAATAGGTAAAACACATACTTTATATGGTGCTAAAAAAGGATGAAGTTTTAAAATTTCTCTTGTATCACCATTTTCTAGCTCTTCATTGCAATAAGCATCACATAAAACCGCAAGTAATAATCTATCAACACCAACACTTGGTTCAATAACATAAGGAAGATATCTTTCATTAGTTTCTGGATCTAAATATGTTAGGTCTTTCTTAGAATGTTTTTGATGAACACCTAAATCATAGTCAGTTCTATCTGCGATACCCCATAGTTCTCCCCAACCCATTGGATAATTATATTCAATATCTGTTGTTGCTTTACTGTAAAAAACCAACTCTTCTTTTTCATGATCTCTATATCTTAAATTCTTATCATTAATGCCTATATCTTTTAAGAAATTTAGACAGTTATTTTTCCAATAATTAAACCATTCTAAATCAGTTCCTGGTTTGCAGAAAAATTCATATTCCATTTGTTCAAATTCACGGGTTCTAAATATAAAGTTTCCTGGTGTAATTTCATTTCTAAAGGCTTTACCAATCTGACCTATACCAAATGGTAATTTTGCTCTTTGACTACGACATACATTATTAAAGTTAACAAATATTCCTTGAGCAGTTTCTCCTCTTAGATAAACTTTACTAGAAGAGTCTGCAGTAACACCCATATGGGTTTCAAATAATAGGTTAAATTGTCTTATCTCAGTAAAATCACATTTACCACATTTTGGACATAAAACATTATTTTCTTTTATGTATGATTCTAATTTTTCGTTAGACCAACCATCACCGGTTTCTTTTCCGTTACTAAATTCTTCTATTAATTTATCAGCTCTATGTCTTGTTTTACAATTTTTACAATCAATTAGAGGATCGGCAAAACTATCAACATGGCCTGATGCAACCCATACTTCAGGATTCATTAGTATTGCAGCATCTAGTCCATAACTATTTCTTTCTTCTTGAATGAATTTCTTCCACCATGCTTTTTTTATGTTTTCTTTTAATTCTTTCCCTAGTGGGCCATAATCCCATGTATTAGCAAGACCACCATATATTTCGCTTCCTTGAAATATAAATCCATATTGTTTACAATAATTAACCATTTTTTCCATTGTTAATTTTTCCATAATCTTCTTCCTTTCAAATAAAAAGATTCCAAGAACAATATAAGGCCTACCTAGTGGTTTTACCTTATCTGTTTCAAAAGAATCAGTCATATTTACTATGTAAGGTTATAGCCTATAATCGTACTTATCTCTTATAATATATTAAAAAAATTAGTTTTTGTCAATATAATTACTTTTAAGCACTTTAACAAATTTATTACTATTATCAAATTCTTTTTTACTATCACTTCTAGGAATTAATAAACGATCAAGTTCACTTATTTTTTTCATTTTATCTATATTTTCATAGAAAAAGTCTAAAAAAATTGTTTTTTTATTTAAATAGTTGTGATAATTATCATCAAATATATTAAGAAATGTTTTATAATCCATTTTTTTATGCTTGATATTACAATAAAAATTATATGTATTAATAGAATCTAAGCTTTTTAATAAATTAATATTTTTATTACTACAAACATCTTTATAATACGAATTAATTTCTCCATTTTTTAAATTTTCATCTTTTATAATCCCCATTGTAGAATTAGTTGGATCATATATATAATTATAGTCATTATCAATAATACCTGTAACTAGATGATTAGACACATAAATATTACAGGCACTATAATTAAGTTTTTCTAAAATATCTGTAAGCATACTAGAAATGTGTCTACATACACCATAACCAGAAATTACTCGTGCTCCAGAAATATTATTAAAAAAATCATCACTATCATACTTATAAATTTTATAATTGAAAAAAGATGGTACAGAAAGTAGTCCATTATTAAGTAAAATATTATATAAAATAGAATAAGATAGGCTATCATTAATACTTGAATTTTCTTTAATTAGATAACTCAGGTTAGAAAGAAATTCATGGTATAATTTAAATCTTATTTTATTAAGCTCATTATAATAAGTATTATTATTTTTTTCTTTGCTAAATTTATTATAAAATTCATCATCAATATTAAACTTATTCAAAGTACTTCATCCTATCTATATATTTTTTTTAATTCTTTTATTTGTTTTTTGTATACTTTTTTACTATTTGCAAAAGATACCATTTCCATATACAAAGAAGTAATATCTTCTACTAATTGGTTATTGTCATTACAAAAATCTAAAAAATTATCACGTTTTGTTATAAGCAGCATTTTAGTATCATGAATTGTTGTGTTTATATATTCATCATCAAGTAAGATATTATTTGAATTAAAGAAAGAATTCAACAATTCTTCTTCACATCTTTTATTGTTATAGTTTGTTTTTTTGTTAATAAGTCTATATAAGCTAGAATTGTCTAAATATTCCATCCATAAATTACCTGCTTTTAAAAGTTCTTTATCAGGTTCAATATTCATAGGAAGTACTAATCCTGAATTAGTTGGATCATATATAAATCTTCCATTATCTGAAATAACACCTGTAACTAAATGATTTGCTTTTTTATTTAGAATATAATTATCTTTTATATTATTATTAAACATGTATACTTTTAAATTTAGTGTTTTATGTCCAATGCTTTCTAAAACATCTGTAAGCATACTTGCTTTATGTCTACATACACTGGCACCAGTTAAGACTCTAGCACCATAAATATCAGTGATACATTTTTTTCTACTCTCAATATCATATTTAAAATCTTGATATTTCTCTTCGTTGTTAGTAAATATCGATACTTTTAAAAGTTCATAAAATAATTGTGATTGGGAGAATGCTGTATCATCCGTAGAATGCTCTTTAATTAAATTGCCAAGTTTAGATATATATTCTTGATATAATTTTTGACATTCATCTTTTTGAGAAGAATTATTTATATTATCAATTAACTTATCAAAATTGTAGTTTTTAATATTATTACTTATATTATGAGAAAGCATAGTACTAACACTTGCTGCACAACAGGTTGTATAAATTTCTAACATATCTGGATTAAAAAGATTTACTGACACTCCACCTATACCAAGCATTCCAATAAATTTTAATAAGTAACTTCTCTTATGTGAATTCATTTTTAATATATCTTTAATATTCATCCAACCACCCCATAAAAACAGCCATATTGTAACAAAAAAAGCTTAATTTGTCAATTTATTAAGCTCTTTTATAAAATGTTTACTTTTTAAATAAATTCCTGTATACCTATCATAATAATCATCTAGAAACATGTTTATTTCTTTAATAATTGATGAGGAGACTTCTAATTTAGTAATGTTTTTTATATCTACATAATAAAATAGTCTTAACATTTTAATTGTTTTATCACTAACAATACCATCATTTTCATAGCAATTGCCACAAACGTAGCCACCCTTTAATGAAGAGATAGTGACTATATTTTTTGAACTACCACAAACACTACAATAATCAATTGATGGTTTTACACCTAAATACTCTAATAGTTTTAATTCTAAAATATTGGTAAGTACTATTGGTGAAAAGCCTTCATCTATTTTTAAAAGTGTATCTTTTAACAGGTTAAATATATTAGGATCATCATTTTCTTTAATTACTTGATTAACAAGATCTAGAATAAATGAGGTGTAACTCACTCTTTCTAAGTCCATTAGGATATTTGAAAAAGAATTAATCACATCAACACCAATTAAGGTTGATAATGATGACTCTTTATAGTAAATATGAAAGGTGCCATAAACAAGTTTTCTACTCACACCACGAAGTTTACTTTTCATATTACGACAACCTTTAGATAAAATACCTATAAGACCATAGTCTTTTGTAATTACATTTAAAATTTTACTAGATTCACTATAATTAGTTTCTGTTAATACAATACCTTCTACTTCTATAATTTCCATATCATCACTTCTTTTTTATAACTTGTAATAAGTTGTAATATTTAATATCTCCAGTTTCACAAAATAGTTTCCAAAGAATATCATTCATTAAAATCACCTCTATATTTATATAGTGGTGATTATTTATTTATATTATACAATTTTTATTAAATTTCTCTATTCATCTTCATCTTTTAGACCAAGTTCTAAAAAATATTTTTCTTCATCACGCCAATTTTTTAAAGTTTTTACGTAAGTTTCTAAAAATACTTTTTTGCCAAGAAATTCCTCCATGTCTTTTCTAGCCATAGTACCTATTTTTTTAAGCATGGAACCAGACTTGCCGATAATAATTTTTTTCAAATTATCTCTATCAACTACTACTAATATTTGAACATGAACTAAGTTTTCATCTTCTTCATAGTTTTCAACATAACAGGTAACACTATGAGGGATTTCTTCTCTTGTTAATTCTAAAACTTTTTCACGAACCAACTCTGATAAGATAAATCTAGTGGAAACATTAGTTAAATCTTCATCAGAATAAATTTTATCCATCTCAGGTAATCTTTTTTTAATACAATTAATTAAAACATCTATATTATCTTTTTTCATAGCAGATATTGGAATAATCTCTGCGAAATCATATAAGCTCTTTAATTCATTAATTTTTTTTAGTAAAATAGTTTTATCTTTTACTTGATCAATCTTATTAAGTAATAAAAATACTGGAACATCTTTATCTTTAATTTTATTTAAAATAAATTGATCTCCTTTACCAAATCCTTTAGATATATCTATTAAAAAAAGTATAACATCAACACCAATTGTATTATTATAAGCCTTTTTATTCATTAGGCTTCCTAATTTATGATTAGGTTTATGAATACCTGGTGTATCTATAAAAATTATTTGACTAGAAGGATCATTATAAATTCCTTGAATAACATTTCTTGTTGTACCACTAACGTTTGAGGTAATAGCAAGTTTCATTCCTAATAAACTATTTAATAGAGTACTCTTACCAACGTTAGGGCGTCCTACTAAACTAACAAAACCACATTTCATGATTGCAAATCCTCACTTCCAAATGGATATGGACATAATGTACTAACTTTAAAAGTTGTTTTACCTCCATTTGTATCATAGCAATTAACAATACTATCATCATCAAAAAATTCTTCTATGACTTGTCGGCAGATAAAACAAGGTGTGCCAATACTTCCACTTCCAACCATAACATTTAGTTCCTTAAAATCACCCTTTTTATAGCCAGCACTAATTGCACTAACGATGGCACTTCTTTCAGCACAAATTGTAGCTCCATAACTTGCATTCTCTACATTAACACCTAAGAATTCACGTCCATCTTTCATAACAACAATTGCTGCTACTCTATATTTAGAATATGGACTGTGACTATTTTTTAATAACTCTTTTAATTTATCTTTCATATTATACCTCCAATTGCAAGAATAATTTTAGGAACAAAAATGATTAAACCAATGATAGCTGAGATAATTGTAAAAACTAAGACTCCGGCTGCTGCTGTATCTTTAGCAATTTTTGCATATGGATTTATATCAAGTGTAACTAGGTCAACTAAATTTTCTATTGCCGTATTGAAAAATTCTGCCATTAAGACAAGACCAATTAAAACAAGGCATATAAGAAATTCTATATAGTTAATCTTAAAAATAAAGCCTGATATAATAACTAAAATAGCTACAGTAGTATGAATTCTTAAATTTTGTTCATCTTTATATGCTGACTTTATACCAGCAAAGGCATATTTAAAACTATTAGTTAGTCTTTTTTTATCAATGACCTTTGGTGTTTTATCTTTTGATTTCGCACTCATCTAATACTTCCTCCTGCTTTTTAAACATTACTTTTTCTTCTTCTTTTGTCATATGATCATATCCTAATAAATGATAGAACCCATGTACTGCTAAAAAGCAAAGTTCTCTTTTTAGAGAATGACCATATTGAATAGATTGTGATAAGGCTTTATCATAAGATATATATATATCACCTAGTATTCTAATATCTTCTCCTATAACTATACTATCCTCATCTTCTAAAGCAAATGTAATAACATCTGTTTCTCTATCTACATTTCTATAATTTTTATTTAAATTGTGAATATAATCATTATCTACTATAATGACATTAAATAAAACATTAGATAACCCTTCTTTTTCTGCAGCGTGTTTTAATACCATCTCTACATCTTTTAATTCTACAATATCTTTTTCTATTTGATTAAAAATACTAATTTCCATAACTTCTCCTTATAATAGACTAACTAATCCTACTAAAATTATAATAGCCAAAATATTTAAAAATATATCACTTTTTAAAACTCTTGGTAACCTGTTACCTATTCTATCTAATAAATAATATAAATAAAATCCAGCTATTCCACCTAATAAATTAAGCAATATGTCATCAACATCAAAAACTCTTCCTATCATCATTTGAACAACCTCAATAGATACTGATGCTATAACAGTTAAAACAACAGTTGAAAATGCTTTATCATTTTTTAAATAGTAACTTACAAAAAAACCAAATGGTAAAAACATAATCATGTTACCTAATACATTTTTAAAAAATAATCTACTACCAATATTATATCTAAATATTTCTCTTAAGGGAATAAAATTATTAGTAGACCAATTAACTTGATCCTGAAAAGTAACCACTTGGAACAAGCATAATATATAAATGAGAAAGCTAAGTTTTAATAGTTCTTGGTATAAAACAGCTTTTTCATGATTTTTTATTATATATGCAATTCTAAATGACACAGCAATAATAACAGATATAATTATCATTGGCCAAGTAAAATCAACTACTCCATGAATTGTACTAGAAAGACCTCCTAACAAAATATCACTGCTCCTTATCTTTTACATTCTCATCATCTATATTAATATTATCAATACTAATTGTATCAGTTATATCTTCTTTTACTTTGAAAAAAACCTCTACTAATATTTTACTATCTTTTTCATACTTTTTCAAAACTTTTTTGTTAATTATTACATCTTTATTATTTAATTTATCATTTAATTTGGAGGTTGCTAATAAAGTAGCCTTTTTATCTACGTTTTGTAGAGTATAATTATCACGGATTACTTTAGTTTCTAGATATTGTGAATAATCAATACTAATTGGTAATATTTTAGATTTTAAAAGATTGGTTGATTTTCTTTTATATGTTTTAAATTTATTAAATAAGGTATATCTTTTATTTAAAAATCTAATATCTATTTGTTTTTTTGTCTTTCCAGTTACTTTCTCTTCATAATATTTTTTGGGTAATTCTAGATTAACTTTATACCATATCTCACCATATACTTTTCCTCTAGCACATCGTTTACTAACTATATCTTCTTTATTATAAATTAGGCCACTAATTATAACGTCACCTTTTTTGACATAATCTAGTTTTTTCTTTACTACTTCACCTTCTTCTGCTTCTATGCTTAAAATCATAGCATCTTTTTTTGCTACTATGCTTCTATTACTACATTGTTTTTCTTTTTTATTTTTCTTTCTTTGCTCAACTTTAACAACATATTTGGTACCAATATCTTCTATTTCTAACCACTCTATATCATTAGTTTCTTTTTTTAGGATTTTTTTAACTATTTTTTCTTTTTCTTGATAACTTTTTTTGAAATGAAAACGTTTTATTCCTTCTTCTTCTAAATCATATTTAATAATATCTCTTATATTTTTATTAGTATGAATAACATCAACAGAAAAAATTATATTACTTAAAAAGATATTAATTAAAATTCCTAATAGAAAGGCAAGTATAAAATATAGATACTTATTAAATAAATATTTTATTTTAGATATTCCATATCTTTTAGTTATTTCTATTTTATAACTAGTTTTAATTTTTTTTAATTTGTCATAGTCTTTTTTATCTATTATTATAAATATATATCTATTTTTTTTAGTAATTTTATATATGTTAATATTTTTCTTTATTATTTTGTCTAAAAAATATTCTGGATTTTTTCCTTTTATTACTATTTCTAATCTATCAATCATTATTAACCTCGACACTTGTGATTTCACCAATTATTAAAACTTCTTTTTCAAGTAATTTATTTAAAGCTAAGTTATGACCTTTTACTGTTAATATACCTTTAGTTGTTTTAAAAAAAATTGTATCACTAGTTAATGATATAATATCTAAATAGTTAATAGCGTATAGTCTATCATTAAAAATAGTTAATCTAAATTCATCATCTTGAATATAATCTCTAACTTTAGAAAACATATTATCACCTATAAAATAATATGAAAAAAAAAGACTTTTTAGTCTTTAATGTAACTTACCTCTGATAATTTCACTTACTTTTTTCATATCTGCCTTACCTTTTACTTCAGGTGTAACAATTTCCATAACTTTTCCCATATCTTTCATACCACTAGGTTGTATTTTAGAAAAAGCTTCATCTATTATTTTTAAAACTTCTTCATCACTTAATTGTTCTGGTAAATATTTCATTAATATATCTACTTCTTCTTGTGTTTTTTGTGCTAAGTCAGATCTATTTCCTTTAGTAAATTCTTCTATGGAATCTTTCCTCATTTTTATTTGTTTATTAACAACATCAATTAACAAATCATCATTTATTTCCCTTTTTCTATCTATGTGTTCTTGATCCATAGCGGCTTTAACCATTCTAATAACTGTAAGTTTTTCTTTATCTTTATTTTTCATTGCATCAATCATATCTTTTTTTAATTGTTCTACCATATTATCATCTCCTATTAATATTATATCTTTCAAACGCAAATTAATCAATAAAAAATAGAGATGATTAATCTCTATTATCTTTACGACTTCTTTTTTTAGAATTCTTAATTCCTTCTTTTTTAGCTGCTCTTCTTCTTACACCTGGTTTATCATAAGCTTCACGTTTTTTGCATTCTGAAGGGACACCGTCTCTAGCTACTTTTTGTTTGAATTTTCTTAGTGCTAAATCTAAATTACCATTTTTAACAGTTACTTGAGTTGCCATCATTATCCCTCCCTTCACTTCAACTAAAATGAATTATACCAAATGTTTCATTGTTTTTCAACATTTTTTAACAATTTTTTAAAACTAATGTCATATTTAATTCAATTTTATAAAACTTTAATTGTAAAAGAGCGTTTTTTGTTATTATTCTAACGGACATAAAGTACCTTCACCAATTCTTCTAAGACCTGATCCTAGTTCATGACCAGCATTCAAAAGTACTTTTATAATATTGGTAAAAGCATTAACTATAGAGCTGGAAATTGTTGTACCTGCATATATTTTTTCAAGTTCTATGTTACTGCATTTTCTCATCCTGCACACCTATTAGGATTCGTTATTCCTTCTATTACACCTGAGAGGAAAACAACAATTGCAGAAATTCCTATACCTATCCATGCCGAAACTCCACCATATATTTTTTCTAATTCACTTTTATTTTGTCTTTTTATTTTATCTCCCCCAAACTGTTTTTATCATAGAATAGACATCAATTTTTTTATTAAAAAGGAGTATTTTAATAAAATCGTTTTCTTTATACTTTTTATTTAAATTAACTTTAAGTAAAACACTATGATAATTTTTTTCATTTCTTTTTAATACGTTTTTATTAATTTGTTCAATATTTATTAAATATTTTTTACCATTAGCTATAAAATATTTATTATTATGCAAATAACTTAATTGTTTATCGTCAGCTAAAAAATATATTAGATTATTCTTTACTACAGTAGAACTAATCGAAGAATATGTTCTTATAAATTTTATTTTAAAGAGGAGCAAACTTACAATGAATACAATAATTATTAAAATAGATAAAAAATTAATAAGGAATGTTTTCTCATAATTTTTAAGTTTCATAAACGTCTCCATTTTCTAATTTTAAAACTTTGTCAAATAAATCACTATTATTAAATCTATGACTAACTACAATTATTGTTTTGTCTTTTAAATATTTAAAGATATTTTTTAATATAATTCTTTCTTTTTCTACATCAATTTGACTAAGTGATTCATCAAATATATAAATATCACTATCTTTTAATAATGTCCTTGCTAAAACGATTCTTTGTCTTTCACCACCACTGAAATTAAAGCCATTTTCTTCAACCATTCTTTGATATCCTAAACTATTTTTTAAAACAACCTCATCAACCAACACTAATTTAGCAACATCATAAACATTTTCTTTTGATATATCTCTATTTAGAGAAATATTATTATAAATTGTATTAGAAAATAAAAATTCATTTCCAGTAACATAGGTAATTCTGTTTCTTAAAACATCTAAATGATAATGACTAATATCTATATTATTAATTTTTATACTTCCAAAAGGAACATTAATATATCCCATTAACATTTTAACTAAAGTACTCTTTCCCATTCCACTAGCACCAGTTAGTAAGATATGAGTTTGTTTTTTTATAGTTAAATTAAGTTTATTAAATAATAAGGTACTATTATAAGAATAACTTAAATTAGTGTATTTAATATCACCATTTAAAGTATATAGATTATAATAATTACTTCCAATAAACTTTTCTTCTTTAATAGTAAACATATCCTCAATTCTTTCCCTAGCCGATTTATAAATACTCCATTCTTTTTGAATATCACAAATATTATTTAAGGCATTAATAAAATAATTAAAAATTCCTTGATAGACAATAAGTGATGCAATAGTAATACTATTATTAGTTACAAAATATGCTCCCATTCCATAAATACAAACTAATAATAAGTTATTAATATTATTTTTAAAAAATAAATCAAACTCATATATTAAAGATAGTTTATAAGAAGATGCTAAATAGGTTTTGTATTTACTCTTAAATTTTTTTATTATGTTTTTTTCTATATGTAAACCTTTAAGGGCATCAACACTAGTTAATGACTCAATAATAAAGGAATTAACAGAATCACTATTATCATTATTTATTTTTATATTTTTTCTTTTATAAAAACTAATAAAAAAATTATACAAAAATAAAATGAAAATAATAATTAATGAAAAAACAGTCATCTTAAAGCTAATATTAAATAAAAAAAAGCTAAATACAATAATAGTAGTCAAATCTGTAGTAACAAAACAAAGTAATTTTACAATAAAATTTTTAATAATAGATAAATCACGTATTCTAGAGGTAACTTCGCCTGTAGTTCTACTTTTGTAATAAAGATATGGAAGGAAAATAATTCTTTTTATGGTATTAGAAGTTACAATATAGTCAAATCTGTCAATCCACTTTAATAGTAAAATATTTCTTATGTAAAGTATAATTTCTTTTAAAATGTAGGATGAAAAAAGGAAAAAACTAATTATATATAGATTGGATAAATAAGAATAATTAATTACATATTCAAGTAGATATTTGAAATGAAAAACAGTTATAATATTTATTACAAAATAAATTAAAGAAAGTAAAATGATATTGATAGCACCATACTTATTTTTAATTAAAAAGTCTTTTATATTATTAACTATAATTTTGTCATATGAAAATATTGGTAGTTTCTTTGTTGGTTTTAAATAAATAAAGTTACCACTAGACAAAAGTCTAAATTCAGAAAAAGATAGAAGTTTTTTACCCTTTGCTGGGTCCATAATTAAAATTTTTTTATGATATAGGTCTATATCATATATTACAACAAAATGCTGATAACTTTTATTTATTATTAGGTGCGCTAGACATGGTAAGTTATTTTTATCTATATTTTCTAAGTCTCCATTCACACCATAACCTGTGAAGCCAATTTTTTCTGCACCTTCTAATAATTTGTAAGCTGATACTCCAGACTTTGTAGTATTAGTAAGCTCTCTTAAATATTCCTTAGATACATCTCCACCATAATATCTAATTATAGAAAGAAGCGAACATACTCCACAATCCTTAATACCATCTTGCAAAACAATTTTCATATAGTAATTATTTTCACCTCCAATAATATTATTATGAAAAAGTTTAAAAATTCTACTAATTTTACATTTTTTATAAAAAGTTTTATAATTACTAGGTAATGAGGTGGTTATATGATATGTAAAAATTGTGGAATGGAAAATGATACTGATGCAGTCTTTTGTAAATACTGTGGTAGTCAGTTAACTGATAATAATAAAAATAGTAGTAATAATAATTATAAACCTGAAAAAAGAAGTAAGGGAAAAACTAAAGTTAAGAAGAAAAAAGTTACTAAAACAAAATACAAAAAGGAAAAGAATAGAAATAATAAACAAAATAAGTCAACTGGTAAGAATATTATAATATTTATCTTGAGTTTGTTAATTATTGGTATTATAGGAATATTTATATATCTATATTATAATTTTTATACTATAGAAGTTCCTGATGTTTTAAATATGAATGTCGAAGAGGCAACAAATGTTCTTGCTGAAAAGCAATTAAAAGTAAACATAAAAACAAAATTAGTAGATGATGAAAAATTGGTTGATGTGGTAATTTCAGTATCACCAAAAGAAAAATCTAAAGTACCAATAAATAAAAAAGTAACTTTGACAATAGGTAAATTAACTAATGAAATAGTACTTGATAATTATGTAAATTTAAATATAGATGAGGCTAAATTATTGTTAGATCAAAAATCTATTAAATATAAAATTGTTACAGAAAAATCTAATAAAGAAAATAATACAGTAATAAAACAAAGTAAAAAGGCATACTCAAAGATTAATAAAAATGAAACTATTATTATCACAATTTCTAAACAAAATACTAAAACTAGTGATGATTTATCAGATAGTAAAGATAAAGTGGAAGATAACTCTAAAGAAAATGATAACAATAGTGATGTGAAAACAAGTGAGATAGAATCAGAATAACTTACTTGTTTTTTATATATAAGCAAAAAAAATGACTTGTAAAAAGTCATTTTTACAGAGTGTTGACAAAGTTCAATACTCTTTTCTTTTTTTCTAAAGTATTGTATAAT
>CAJMSU010000007.1 GCA_905216155.1 uncultured bacterium | reverse complement strand
TATAATGTAATAGTTCGAAAGCGAACTATTTGAGGTGAATGAAGTGAAAAAGTCAGATATATTGTTAGAAATCAATGAATTAAATACTTCAACATTTAAATCTATTTCTAAAAGGTTTAGGGAGTTAGGCTTAGATATAACGCCAGTACATGGTAGAATAATTATGGCTCTTTATGAAAGCAAGAGACAATTATGTCAGAAGGACATAGAAGAAGTAGTACTTTGTAATAAGTCAACTTTATCATCAATTTTAAATACTATGGAAAAGAATGATTTAATAAAAAGAGTTGAGGATGAGGTTGATTCTAGAAAGAAGAAATTGGTTTTAACTGAAAAATCACTAAAAATAATAGGTATCTTAAAAGAAGATACTGAGAAAATAGGTGTGATTTTAACTAGTGGTATTACGTTTGATGAAATTAATAATTTCAAAAAAGTAGTAGAAAAAATAAAAAATAATATAGAAAGGTTGTAAGTTTATGAAAAAGTTATTTAAAAATTTTAATAAAGTGGATATCTTATGTATAATAAGTTGTATTATTTTAATAGTTTTTCAGGTATGGTTAGATTTAAAATTACCAGATTATATGAGTGAGATTACTGTACTTGTTCAAACAGAGGGGAATAATATAAAAGATATTTTAATACAAGGTGGATATATGTTGTTATGTGCATTTGGTAGTTTGGTATCGGCAATTATAGTTGGATACTTAGCATCAGGTGTATCGGCTAGTTTCTCACTTAATATTAGAAAGAAAATATTTAGAAAAGTAGAGGAATTTTCAACAGAGGAAATTAAAAAGTTTTCAACTAGCAGTTTAATTACTAGAACAACAAATGATGTAACTCAAATAGAAATGTTAATTTCAATGGGACTTCAAATGATGATTAAGGCACCAATAATGGCAGTTTGGGCTGTTAGCAAGATATTAAATAAAAGTGTTCAATGGAGTATATTAACAGGAGTTTGTGTTGGTATTTTATTATTAACAGTTGGAATACTTATGCTAATAGTGTTACCTAGATTTGAAAAAGTTCAAAAATTAATTGATAAAATAAATAGTGTAACTAGAGAAAATTTAACTGGTATTAGGGTAGTAAGAGCTTTTAATGCTGAAAAATTTGAAGAAGAGCGTTTTAAAAAGACGAATAATGAATTAACTAATATGCAATTATTTAATCAAAAGTGTTTTGCTATTTTAAATCCAATAATGACTTTAATTATGAATGGTTTAACATTAGGGATATATATAATAGGGGCATATTTAATACAAAATGCTATGATGTATGATAAAATGACTTTATTTTCTAATATGGTAGTATTTACAAGTTATGGTATGCAAGTAATTATGGCGTTTTTAATGCTTTGTATGATATTTATGATGTGGCCAAGATCTGAAGTATCAGCTAAAAGAATTAATGAAATATTAGATGAGAGTATATCAATTAAAGATGGAAAACTTACTGATAAGGATTTAAAAGAGAAGGGAACTGTAGAATTTAGACATGTTTCATTTAAATATCCAGATGCTGATGAATATTTATTAAATGATATTTCATTTAAAGCTAAAAAAGGAGAAATGGTGGCATTTATTGGTTCAACTGGTTCTGGAAAGTCAACTTTAATTAATTTAGTACCAAGATTTTATGATGCTACTGATGGAGAGGTACTAGTAGATGGTGTTGATGTAAAAGATTTAAATCAAAATACGTTACATAATAAATTAGGTTATGTTCCACAAAAGGCTGTTATGTTTACAGGTACTGTTTCATCAAATGTAGCATATGGTGATAATGGTAAGAAAATAACTAATAAAAAAATAAAAGAGGCAATAGAAGTAGCACAAGCAACATCATTTATAGAGAAAATGGAAAATACTTATGATGCTCATATTGCTCGTGGTGGAACAAATGTTTCTGGTGGACAAAAACAAAGATTATCAATTGCTCGTGCTATAGCAAGAGATCCAGAAATATATATATTTGATGACTCATTCTCAGCACTTGATTATAAAACTGACTTAACTTTAAGAAAAGAGTTAAGAAAATATACAAAAGATGCAACTATGTTAATTGTAGCTCAAAGAATTGGTACAATTATGAATGCAGATAAAATAATTGTTTTAGATAAGGGAAATTGTGTTGGAATAGGAAAACATAAAGACCTTTTGAAATCATGTGAGGTATATAAAGAAATAGCACTATCACAATTATCAAAGGAGGAATTAGAAAATGCCTAGACCTGGAAGAACTATGGAAAAATCAAAAGACTTTAAAGGTTCAATCAAAAGATTATTTAGAAATTTAAAGGATTGGCATGTTTTAATGTCTATAGCAATTATATTAGCAATGGCAAGTGCAATTTTCTCACTTATAGCTCCTAATAAATTATCTGGCTTAACTGATACAATAACAGATGGTTTAGTGCCAAATACTAAAGTATTAAAGGATATTTCTAAAAAGATACAAAAAAACTTTACCCAAGAAAAAATGATAGAGAAAATACCAGAAATACTTACAAGTGATAAATTAACGGTTGATGAAAAGAAGGCATTACAACAGGCAATTCAGACTGGTGATGCTAATATAATAAATAAGTTAGATAAAAAAGTTGTTATTTTAATGATGGATGATATAGAGGTAAATAATAAAAAAATAACAGCAAGTGATCAATATGAATTTATAAAAATAATGAAAGATACTACTAATGTTAAAGAAACAAAGCAAATGTTAAAGAAATTAGATCAATTACCTAGTAGTATATATAACTTAGTAAAACCTAGTATAGACATGAATAAGGTAAGACAAGTAGCATTATTTCTTGCGACTTTATATTTATTAAGTGCTATATTTAATTATATACAACAATATTCAATGACTACTGTTTCTAATAATTTTGCTAAAAGATTAAGAAGTAAAATAAGTAAAAAGATAAATAGACTACCATTAAAATATTTTGATAGTCATGAAACTGGTGATGTTTTATCAAGAGTTACAAATGATGTAGACTCTATAGCTCAAAATATGAATCAAAGTTTAGCATCATTAGTTACAAGTCTAACATTATTTATAGGTTCTATTATTATGATGTTTATAACAAACTGGATAATGGCTATAACTGCAATTGTATCTAGTCTTATAGGATTTTTGTTTATGGGAATAATTTTATCTAAATCACAAAAATATTTCTCAAAAAGACAAGAAGAGTTAGGAAATTTAAATGGTTATATAGAAGAGATTTATTCAGCTCATAATATAGTAAAATCATATAATGGTACTGATATTGCTAATAGGGATTTTGATAAATTAAATGAGAGTTTGTTTGAATGTAATAGAAAAAGTCAATTTTTATCTGGAATGATGCAACCAATTATGGCTTTTGTTGGAAATTTTGGTTATGTGGCAGTATGTGTAGTTGGTGGACTTCTTACTATGAATAATGTAATTTCATTTGGTGTAATAGTGGCTTTTATGATATATGTTAGACTATTTACTAATCCGTTAACTCAAATTGCTCAAGCAACAACATCACTTCAATCAACAGCAGCAGCAAGTGAAAGAGTTTTTGAATTTTTAGATGAAAAAGAAATGACTAGTGAAAAATCAATAAAGAAGACGCTTAATAAAGAAAAGGTAGAAGGAAATATTGAATTTAAAAATGTAAAATTTGGATATGATAAAAATAGAACTATAATAAATAATTTTAGTGCTAAGGCTAAAAAAGGTGAAAAGATTGCAATTGTTGGTCCGACTGGTGCAGGCAAGACAACAATGGTAAACTTGCTTATGAAATTTTATGAAATAAATGATGGAAAAATTTTGATAGATGGAGTTTCAACTAAAGATTTAACTAGAGAAAATATTCATGATTTATTTATTATGGTATTACAAGATACTTGGTTATTTGAAGGAAGTGTAAGAGAAAATATAAAGTTCAATAAAGATGATGTTAGTGATGAAGAAATATGGAATTGTTTAAAAGTAGTTGGAATAGATCACTTTGTTAAAACACTTCCTAATGGACTAGATGCTACTATAAAGGATAATGAAGCTGTTTCAGCTGGAGAAAAACAATTATTAACAATTGCTCGTGGTATGATTAAGAATGCTCCATTCTTGATTTTAGATGAGGCAACATCAAATGTAGATACAAGAACTGAAGAATTAGTTCAAAAGGCTATGGACAAATTGATGGAAGGTAGAACATCATTTATAATTGCTCATAGATTATCAACTATTAAGAATGCTGATTTAATACTTGTTATGGATCAAGGAAATATTATTGAACAAGGTACGCATGATGAATTAATGGAACAAAAAGGATTTTATGAAAAATTATATAATTCACAATTTGAAAAGACTGCATAAGTCTTTTTTGCTGTAAAGTTTTAGAAATTGTGTTGACAGTAATTTTTTAAAATAGTATGATGATATTGTAAAAATAATAAGGAGGATATAGTTATGAAAAAAAATAACACAAGTTTATACTTAGCTGCAATATTCGCAGTAGCATTATTAATAGGGGTAGGATATGCAGCATTATCTGCAACATTAAAAATTAATGGACAAACAACTATTAATAAGGCATCATGGGATGTACATTTTGAAAATGTTGCAACAAACGATTCAACAGCAATTAAGTTTTATGCAGCAAATGATACAAGTTTTAGTAGTGCTTTAACTAATATTGCAAGTTTATCTGGTACAACATTGAATTATTCAGTTAATTTATCTAAACCGGATGCATCAGCTCAAACTACTCATGATATGAGTGTAGATGTAGTAAATAAGGGAACAATTGATGCAACAATATCAAGTGTTACATTACCATCAATGAGTTCTGATATTGGTGGACATACTGCTGTTTTGACTCTTACAAAAACTAAATGTACATATAGTGATGGAACTGAAATAAAAACAGGTGATATTTTGAAGGCTGGCGCTTCAAAAACAATTACGTGTAAACATCATTTTAACTCACCAAGCGAATTAGATCTTGATGGAAATGGACAAATACATGGATGGGGTGGATATTCTAGCTCTGTTCAATCAGCAACTGCTAATTTTTCATTAATACTTAATTTTACAGCAAAGTAAATTAATCAATAAGGAGAAAATAATATGAGAAAAAATAATACAAGTTTATATTTAGCTGCAATATTTGCAGTAGCCCTACTAATAGGAGTAGGATATGCAGCATTATCTGCAACACTAAAAATTAACGGACAAACAACAATTAGTAAAGCATCATGGAATGTACATTTTGAAAGTATAACTACAAATGATTCATCAACAATTAAATTGTATGCACCAAGTGATACTAATTTAAGTAGTCCATTATCAAGTATAACAAGCACAAATGCTACAACATTAAATTATAGAGTTAATTTAACTGGACCAGATGCATCAGCAGCAACTACTCATAATGTAACTGCCAAAGTAGTTAATAAGGGTACAATTGATGCGACAGTGTCAACTGTTTCTTTACCAACAGCTGCATCTGTAACATCAACAAATACTTCAGCTGTAACAGCAATTTCAAAAATGATGACAATAAAATGTACTTACGATGATGGAACAGAAATAAAAACAGGAGATGTTATAAAAGCAGGAGCATCAAAAAATATTGTATGTAAACATCATTACAAGGCTGCAAGTGAACTTACTCAATCTGATCTTACTGTATGGAATAATATAACTTCAGCTACAGGTAATTTAAGTCTGACATTAAACTTTACAGCAAAATAGTTGATTATTAGATGAAATTAATTTTCATCTTTTTTTTGTGTGAAAATTTTAAAAATCAGTTTAAAAAAAATAGATTAGATGATAGAATTAATATATAAGTATAGTTGGAGGTATTAATGATGAAAGCAGTAAGTAAGATAGTAGTTATAACTTTATTTACGTTATTAACAACAATGTTATTAGTAATTGATTATACATCAATAGGTATTACAGAGTCTAGTACTAATGTTTTTATAGAACTTAATCAAATATTAAAAAATTTTGATATTATTCATTTAATAATTGGAATATTTATTTTTTATTTTTATTATCAAGTATATTATAATGATAATGAAAAATTTACGAAGAAAAATATTATTATGGCTATAATATCAGTAGTTTTAGCTACAATAATTACTATTGGAAAAAATATTCAATATAGGAATGAATTTCCTAATATATTTAATCTAGTTTTATTGATGAAGTCTTCAATATTATTTTTTGGTTCATATTTTGCATTTTATGCTTTAATTAAAAAAATTAGTTTATTAGATATACAAAAATTTAAAAAAAATAATAAAAAAAAACTAAAAAAAAAGCAAAATAATTTAATAAAAAGTATGTGTAAAAAAATAGTTATATTTTTTGATTGCCATCCTATAATTAGTAGTTTTATATTAATAATTTTATGCAGAATACCATATATGATTATATATTTTCCTTTTTCTGCTACTGGGGATACATATGATTCATTATGTCAATTCTTTAATAATAGTGGTTCTTGGAGTAAAGATATGGTTAATTTAATTAATCCTAATGTTTATCTTAACTCTCATCATCCTGTGTTTTACACATTGATATTAGGTAGTATTTTAAAAATAGGGTATACAATACATAGTTTTACATTAGGGGCATTTTTGTATACTATATTACAGACACTTATTACTACAATGATTTTTTCCTTTGTAATTTATTATATGAAGAGGATAAATATACCTTTTTGGATTAGAATGTTAACATTACTACTTATTGCGATAACACCAGTGTTTTCTTCATATACAATACTGGCAGTAAAGGATACACCTAGTGCTATATTTACGTTGCTATATTCTGTCTTTTTAATTCAAATAATAAGAAATTATAATAGTATTTATAATTCTAAAGCTATACTTTTATATTTTGTTACAACAATGCTTTTTATATTACTTTTTAGAAATAATGGATTAATAACTATACTTTTATCATATCCATTTTTATTTATTCTTTATAAGAAACATTGGAAGAAATTACTTTTAGTGTTAATTATTCCAATAGTAATCTTTTTCTCTTTTAATCAAATTATGTATAGATGTTTTGATGTATCAAAAGGTAGTAAAAAAGAACTATTTTCAATACCTTTTATGCAAATAGCTAGGGTAGTAAATGATAAGGGTGAGAATGCATATACAAAAAAAGATAAAAAAGCAATAGATAATTTGATTGGTTTTAAGGATTTAGGTGCGAGATATACTCCTAATATATCTGATTATGTAAAGGATGGATATAAAAAGAGTGCTACTAATAAAGATTTAAAAGCATTTTTTAAAGTATGGTTTAAGTATTTATGTAAGTATCCAAATGTGTATATAAAATCAGTGATTAATAGTACATATCAATATTTTTATCCTAATGAAGATATGGAAGATATTAATTTAGGATTAGATATGAGAGTATCCATTAAGTTTTCGGTAAAAGATATTGAAAAACTTTCTGGTGTAAGAACAAATATTTATTATATTTTTAAGGCTATATCTAAGATACCTTTGATTGGATTATTGTTTCATGTGGCTTGTTTTGATTGGATTTTGTTAATATCAACGGGTTATGTAATATATAAGAAGAAATATAAATATCTAATAGCTTTAGCACCATATTTGTCTGTATTATTAGTATGTTTAGCTTCTCCTTTAAATGGTTCATTTAGATATATATTACCAATTATTTTTGGTTTACCGGCTATAATAATAGTTAATTATTTGACTTATAAGGATAAAGGAGATATTTATGAAGAAGCAAAATAAAAAAATATTATTAATAATTAGTTTGATATTGTTATTTATAGGAGTAGGATATGCTTTATTATCTTCTACTTTAAATATTAATGGGTCGACAATAATTAATGGAAACACATGGGATGTACACTTTGAAAATGTAAAAATAGAAACTAATGGTAATCCTGGTAGTTTAGTATTTAACCCTGATTCATTAAGTATTAACAGTAATAATAAGGTAACTTCTTTTTCATATGCTGGTTCTCTTAATAATCCTGGTGATAAATATATTATTAGTGTAGATGTTGTTAATTCTGGTACAATAGATGCTATGGTTGAATCTTATTCTAATACTGTTTTATCATTGGAACAACAAAAATATATGGACTATAGTGTTAGTTATGTAAATGATAAAGATATTGTACAAGGTGATGTTTTGAAGTCTGGTGAGAAAGTAACTATTGTTATAGGATTGTCTTATAAATCTGATTTACAATCTGAAGATTTACCTACTACAGAAAATAATTTTAATTCAAGTTTTATGATGAATTATATTCAAGCAAATTAATAAAAAGTTGGTGATAAAATGAAAAGAGTAGATAAAAATAATTATTATTTAGATATTGCGGAGGCTGTAATAGAAAGAGGCACTTGTTTAAGACGCAATTATGGTGCGATTATTGTAAAAAATGATGAAATAATATCAACGGGATATGTTGGTGCACCAAGAGGTAGAAAAAATTGTTGTGATTTGGGATATTGTACAAGGGAAAAGTTAAATATTCCAAGGGGTGAAAGATATGAATTGTGTAGAAGTGTTCATGCAGAACAAAATGCTATAATCTCTGCGAATAGAAAAGATATGATAGCTTCAACATTATATTTAGTAGGAGTTGATTATAAAACTGGTGATTATGTTGATAATGCAAGACCTTGTTCGCTATGCAAAAGAATGATTATTAATGCTGGTATAAAAGAAGTAATAATTAGGGAAACTAAGAAAAAATATACAATAATTTCAGTAGAAGAATTTATTAAAAATGATGAAAGTTTAGAAGCAATATATGGCTATTGATGTAAAGTAACATATTAAATAAATACTATTTCTTGACTTAATTATCTATTAAGTTTATCATATTAAAAGAGGTGCACGTTATGTATTATTACAATAGAAAGAAACAAATTATAAAGAGCGCAATCACTATTACTTTTATTTTAGTAGTAGCAGTATTTGCAACACATCATATATATTATAAATTTCAAAATGAAAGAGATGTTGATTATACATCAAATTCATTAGATGTAGTATTTCATGAAAAAACTGGTGATAAAGTAGAACTTACGAAGATAACTCCGGTAACAGATTCTGTTGGATTATCTTCTAAAGCCTATACTTTTACGGTAAAAAACAACTTAACAGTATCAACAAAGTATGAGATAAAGTTAATTGATGATATAGAAAAAGTACTTAATGATAATTGTCAAGAATATCAAATAGATAAAAGTATAATAAAGGTGTCAATAAAAGAGGATAATAATGAAAATAAAATTTATCTTTTAAGTGATTTAGCAGATGGTATATTATCTAGTGATACAATTAAACCATTAGGAGAAAAAGAATATACTATTAGGGTATGGAATGTGTCAACAACAAATCAGAAAAAAGATATGCATTATCATGGAAAAATTCAAATTGTAGATGATAATACAGTAGCAGTTGCGAGGTAGTTATGGATATTGATTTAAAGTTATTGCATAGTAAAACAGTTGATAAAATAGATATTACAAATAAATATGATATTCCTGATCAATATATAGATAAGAATTTGGTATTATCTTTAAAAAATATTCAGGTAGATGGAAAAATTTATATTGGTTCAGATGATGAAGATAGGATAGATTGTACAATTAATGGTAATATGACATTAGAAGATTCTATATCATTAGAACCAATAGAATACCCATTTTCTATAAAATATGATGATATTTTAGAAGAAAATTCCAAAAAAAATGAAAATACACTTGATATATTTTCGTTTTTGTGGGAAAATATTGTACTAGAGGTCCCCTTACAGTTTACTAAGGTTAAAGATCTCAGTAAATTTCACGGGGATGGATGGAAGCTAATTAGTGAAGATGAAATAACTAATAGTAATAACCCATTTGGTGATTTATTAAAAGATTTTAAAGAGGAGTGATAATATGATGAAATTAGACATTCAATTGTTCGCAGTTCCTTTTCGTAAAGTTTCAAAAACTAGAAAAAGAATGAGAAGAAGTCATAATGCTATGGATATTCCTGGTATGACTAAATGCTCTAGTTGTGGAGAAATGATTAAACCTCATAGAGTATGTCCAAAATGTGGATCTTATAAAGGAAAGAATGTAGTAGAAACTAAGGAAGAAGCTTAATTGCTTCTTTTTTATATATAAGGGAAAGTACGTTTAGATTATTATTAAACCAAAAAAATAAAAACTTTAATTAATAGGTAGCATAGTACTACCTAAATGCTATTATAAGTATTTAATTACTACGGCTTGCAATTTTTTTGCTCGAACAACAATTCCGTATTGATTTTCTATCCTTTTGGGGTATAATTTAGGTATATAACAAAAATAAAAGGAGTAGATTATGAAATTAAAACAAAATAAAACACAAGTCTATTTACTATTAATCTTCTCATTAGCTTTATTAATAGGAGTAGGATATGCAGCACTATCTGCGACACTAAAAATAAATGGACAAACAACAATAAATAAAGCATCATGGGATGTTCATATGGAAAATATTAATGTAACTAGTGGAAGCGTTCCAGCAACAACTGCACCAACACTAGATACAGCAAAAACAACAGTAAACTTTTCAGTAAAACTAACTAATCCAGGAAATTTCTATGAATTTACTGTAAAAGAGGTAAACAAAGGAACAATAGATGCGATGGTATCAACAATGTCAAAAACAGGTTTAACTACAACGCAAGCAAAGTACTTAGATTATACAGTAACATATGATTCAGGACTAGAATTAGCTCAAAACCAAATATTAAAAGCAGGTAATAGTGAATACTTAAGAGTAAAGGTTGCATTCAAGAAAGATGTGACAGCAGCTGATTTACCAACTGTAGACTCTACTCTTAATTTAAATTTTAGTCTTTCTTATCAACAAGCAGAGTCTAACGCAGTGACATTAGTACACCCAACATGTAAAAGAGCAACAGTACTTCATACAGAAGTTTGTAATCAAACATCATCTTTTTGTGTAGGATCAGGATATAAAACGGGTGACACCATAACATATGGAAATTTAGGAACAACAGGAACATTAACAACTGGTGATGCATTTGATTGTGATGTCA
The DNA here is from genome assembly GCA_905216155.1 of uncultured bacterium. Lineage (GTDB taxonomy): Bacteria > Bacillota_I > Bacilli_A > RF39 > UBA660 > CAJMSU01. The sequence continues at coordinate 49,410 of CAJMSU010000007.1, read as the reverse complement.
ACGGTGATGGAGTATATGATCCAAGTACCGAGAGATTTTATTATGTATCTGGGAAAGATGGAGATGACACATCAGATTACGCAACTTTAATATATTATAATAATGTATCGAATGGAGTTCCTGATAATACTAAAACGTATGCTTGGGCATCAAAGGAAGATTATCTTTCAGCAGGAGGAACAGAATCAGATTTTGGAAGCTCTGGTAATAATAATAAAGGACCATTAACTGCCATAAAACAATTACCAACAACAGCCCAATGGAAAAATGTGAAATTATCAAATACAACAAGAAACATAACAAATCATAATGGAACAGTACAAGCAAGTAATTTTAGTTATTCTGGGTATGCCGCAAGACTATTAACATTTTCTGAGACTAATAATGCTTGTGGGAAAGTTGGTACTTGGAAAAGTGGCGAACTAGATGGATGTCAATATTTAATGGAAAATACGATATATTCAACAAATTCAAATGCATCATATGGACCATGGTTAGAAACAACCTCGTCTGCATCTAATGCCTGGTATGTGAATGCGTACATCCGTTATGCCAGCATTAGCACTGTGACGTCCGCGTCCGCCTTTGGTGTGCGTCCAGCGATAGAAGTTTTAAAATCTAAAATCTCATATTAAAAATTTAAGTATTTAAGGAAAAATTGAATAAAAGTAATTATTTTATTTAATTTTTTTTGTTTAAGTGTTATTTGCTTGCTCATTATAATTTAAAATATTATAATAATATTGGTGATAAATATGGAAAAAGATAATTTATTAATAATATGTCCAAATAGTTATAAAATGAGACTTTTAGATAAACTAAGTAAAGATGATACTTTGTATGATATTAAATTTATGACTAAAAGTGAATTTTTTAAAAATTATTTTTTTTCTTATGATGAAAAAGCTATTATTTTTATAATGAAAAAGTATAATTATAAGTTAGATGTTGTAAAGACTTTATTTAAATATTTATATGTAATAGATGAAAATAAAAATTATGCAAATGAAAAATTAGATTTACTTGTAAAAATAAAGAATGATTTAATAAATAATAATTTGTTAAGTTATAATAATAACTTTAGAGAATATATAAAAAAAAGAAATATTTTGGTTAAGAACTATTATGATTTAGATTTATATGAAGAAAAGATATTAAACTATAAAGAAGAATTTCAAGGGGCTACTATAGATTGTGATGTATATGAATATCAGACTATGGAAGATGAGGTTAATTATACTTGTTTAAAAATAATTGATTTAATAAATAATGGTGTTGATATAAATAAAATATGTTTAACTAATATAACAGATGATTATTTATATACTATAAAAAAGATGTTTTCATATTATAATATACCGATAAATATTGATATGAAAAATTCAATTTATTCGACTAAAGTAGTAAAAGATTATTTAGATACTGGGAAAGTATATATGGATGATAGTAGTAAATTAAGGATAAATAAATATTTAGTTAATATTATAAATTCTTTGGTGGATATAAAAGATGATAGTAAGGAATATAGGAGTATACTATTAGATAAATTAAAAACAACATATATAAAAGATGAAAGACGAGTAAATGCTATTAATATAAAGGATTTATATAGTGATTATTTTATGGATGATGAATATGTTTTTGTTTTAGGATTTAATCAAGATTATTTACCTAAGACTATTAAAGATGTTTTTTATATAACAGATGATTTAAAGGATGAATTAGATTTATATAAAACACCATATAAAAATAATAGGTTAAAAAATGTAGTTATAAATATACTTGCAAATATAAAAAACTTATATTTATCTTATAAAAAATCATCACCATTTGCTACTTATTATAAATCTCCAATTATTACAGATTTATCATTAAATGTAATAAAGCGTGATGATGATTCTTTTAGTAAAAGTAATATTTATAATAAAATTAGATTAGTAGAGTTACTTGATTTATATAACTTGTATAAAGAAGAAAGACCTAATTTAAAAAAATTATATACAAGTTATGATATACCATATAAAACATATTCAAATGAATTTATGAAGATAGATAATGATAAATACTTAGAAAATATACCATATCCATTAAAATTATCATATACAAGTATGAATACATATAATGAGTGTAGGTTTAAATACTATATAAAATATGTTTTAAAATTGGATGAGTTTACAGATACGTTTCAGGCTTTCATTGGTTCTATGTATCATAAGATATTATCTCTTTATAGATATGAAAATTTTGATTTTGAGAAAGAATATAATAAATATTTAGAAAAAAGAGATTTGTCTTTAAAAGAAAAATTACTTTTAGTAAGAATTAAGAAGGAATTAAAAGAGTTGTTAAATAGTATTAAAAGTCAAGATTTAATAACTGGTTATAATGATTTTTATGTTGAGAAAAAAATTGATATAGAATTAGATAAAAAGGTATCTACTATTTTTACTGGTACTATTGATAAGATAATGTATTATAAAAAGATAGATGATATGTATTTTTCTATAATTGATTATAAAACTGGTAATATTGATACATCTATTGAAGCAATGAAATATGGACTTCATATGCAGTTACCTATATATCTTTATTTAATAAATTATTCAAAGGTATTTAAGAGCCCAATATTTACTGGTATATATTATCAGAATATTTTATTTAATTATCCAAATTTTGATTATAAGAAGGATTTAGAGAAATTAAAAAATGATAGAATTAAATTACAAGGATATACAACTGATGATACTTTTATATTAGAAAGATTTGATCCAACTTATGAAGATAGTAGTTATATTAAGAGTATGAAATATGATGATAAAAAAGGATTTTCTAGATACACTAAATTAATAGGTAATGATACGTTATATGATTTAATTAATTATACAAGACATTTTATTGATAAAACAGCAGATGATATTATTGATGGTGATTTTTCAATAAATCCAAAAATATATGATAAGAAAAATGTTTCTTGTGAATTTTGTAAGTTTAAGGATTTATGTTATATGAGTGATAAGGATTTAGTATATTTAGAAAAGCAGAAGGACCTATCATTTTTAGGAGGTGATAATAATGCCTAATTGGACTTTAGAGCAACAACAAGCTATTAATGAACAGGGTACAAATATTATTGTCTCAGCAGGTGCGGGTTCAGGAAAAACAGCTGTTTTAAGTGAAAGAGTATTAAGAAAATTAGAAAATGGTATTCATATAGATAAGTTATTAATATTAACATTTACAAATGCTGCAGCTAAAGAAATGAAAGATAGAATAAGAAGAAAGATAAAGAAAAATGAAAATTTAAAAGAAGAATTAAATTTAATTGATAGTGCTTATATAACTACATTTGATTCTTTTGCTTTATCTATTGTAAAAAAATATCATACTAGACTTAATGTAACAAATAATATTAAAATAACAGATGATGTAATTATTGATATAAGAATTAAAAAAATATTAGATGAAATTATGGATGAAAAATATTTATTAGTAACAAAGTCATTTTCTAATTTAATAAATAATTTTTGTTTAAAAGATGATAAAGATTTAAAAAAGTATATTCTAACTATATATAAGAAGATATGTTTAAAATATGATAAAAGTATGATTTTAAATAATTTTTTAGATATTTATTATAGTAGTGAAAAAATAGATTCTTATATAGATGAATATATGCAGGTAATAAAAGATGATGTAAAGCAAATAGAGAGATTATTAATAGATTTAAATGATTATTTTGATGGTGATGTTATTGTTAAGATGGAGGATGCTTATAAGAAATTATTGTCTGCTGCTACATATGAAGAGATAAGAGAAAGTCTTGATATACCAGTAATAAGATTACCAAAAGATTCTCCAATTAAGGGTAAGAATATTAAGCAAGCTATTACTAATCTTAAGGATGAGATAAAAGAATTAACTATGCCTTTATCTATTGATGAGATAAAAGATGATATATTAAAAACTAGGGAAAATGTAAGAGAGATAATTGAGATAATAAAACAACTAGATGAAAGATTGGAAAAAGAAAAAGAAGAAAATGATATCTATAATTTTACAGATATTGCTCATTTAGCAATCAAAGTAGTAGAAGAAAATAGTGATATTAGAGAAGAGATAAAAAATAGTTTTAATGAAATATTAATAGATGAATATCAGGATACATCAGATACACAGGAAAGATTTATTTCTCTTATTGCAAATAACAATACATATATGGTTGGAGATATAAAGCAATCTATTTATAGATTTAGAAATGCTAATCCTTATATTTTTAAAAATAAATATGATATGTATAGTAAAAGAAATAATGGTATAAAGATAGATCTTTTAAAAAATTTTAGATCAAGAGAAGAAGTGTTAAACAATATAAATTTACTATTTTCTTTGTTTATGGATGATGAGATAGGTGGAGCAAACTATCAAGAAACTCATAAAATGGTGTTTGGAAATAAAACATATCAAGAAGAAGGATGGACAGAGCAAAACTATAATATGGAAATTTTAACTTATGAGAGAAGTACTAATCAAAAAATATCTGCTGATGAACAAGAAATATTTTTGATAGGAAAAGATATAAAAGAAAAAGTTAAAAATAAATATCAAATATTTGATAAGGATAATTTAGTGTTAAGGGATGTAAAATATTCTGATTTTGTAATACTTTTAGATAAGAGTACTAAATTTGATTTATATAAGAAAATATTTGAATATTTAGAAATACCACTTTATAAATTAATAGATGAAAGTATAAAAAAAGATAATGATATATTAGTAATTAAAAATTTATTGAAATTAATAATTAAGATAAAAACGGGTATTATTGATACTGAATTTAAATATAGTTATTTATCTGTTGCTAGAAGTTTTTTATATAAGATGGATGATTGTGAGATTTATAATTTATTTATAGATAATGAATTTGTTAAAACAGATTTATATAATAAGTGTTTAAAATTATCTGAATTTATTGATATTACGAGTCCTAAAGAGTTTTTCTATATGGTACTTGATGAATTTAATTATGATGAAAAATTAATTACTGTAGGTAATATGAAACAGAATAGGGTAAGAGAAGAATATTTTTATAATTTAATAGATAATTTTGAATTAGTTGGAAATACTATTTATGATTTTATAGATTACTTAGATGAAATATTTAGTGGGGATTATGATTTAAAATTTTCTCTTAAAGAGGATTCATCTAATAGTTGTAAAATAATGACAATTCATAAATCTAAAGGATTGGAATTTCCAATATGTTATTTTGCTGGCTTTTCATCTAAATTTAATTTAAGTGAATTAAAGGAAAAAATAATTTATGATAATAAATATGGATTAATTTTACCTGTAGTTAATGGTTACTATAAGGATACTATTTTAAAAACATTACTAAAGATAAATACTAAAAAGGAAGAAATATCAGAAAAAATTAGACTTTTATACGTAGCTTTAACTAGGGCTGAAGAGAAGATGATTTTAGTTATGGAACAACAAGAGGAAGAAGATGAAGTAAGAGATATAGTACCTGTTTATAATAGATTAAAATATTCAAGTTTCTTATCTATTATGAAAAGTATTTATACAGTATTATTACCATATGAAGAAAAAATAGAAATTGATGTTTCAAAAGGTTATATTTATTCTAATAAAAAAACTAATTTAGAGTGTTTAAAAACAAATGAAGTAATTAATGTAGAGGAGTTAAATATAGTTTCAGATGAGCAAAAGATGCATAGATTTTCTAAAGATACGTTATCTTTAATATCAAAAGATGAACAGAAAAAAATGAATATTGGTACTAGAGTGCATGAAATATTAGAAGAGATAGATTTTAAGGATTTTGATGTATCAACATTAGATGCAAATGATTTTGTAAAAGAAAAAATAAGCAGTTTTTTAAATCAAAAATTAATTTGTGAACATATAGATGACAAAATGTATAAAGAATATGAATTTACTTATTTAGAAGATGATATTTATATGCATGGAATAATTGATTTAATGATAGAATGTAGTGATAAGATAATAATAATTGATTATAAGTTAAAGAATATAGATGATAGTATGTATGATAGGCAACTTAATGGTTATAGGGATGTTATTAGTAAAAAAACTAACAAAGATGTTTATTGTTACTTATATTCAATAATAGATGAAAAATTTAGAGAAATACAAGTTATATAGTTAATTTGTATTTTTTTGATGTTTATTTACTTGCTGGTTTTGATTGACAAATACTAGTAAATATCGTATAATATGCCATACTTATGAAAGGGGTTTTAGACATGTCTTTAAATATGAATAGTATTAAGAATAGACCGGTAAATGAATTATTAGAAGAGTTAAAAGAAAAATCAAAAAAGTATCACAAAATGAAAGAAGAAATAGATTTAGTAAAAAGTGTAGAAATTAAAGAATTAAAAAGATCATATGAAGAAAAAGAAAATCAAAAAAGTGTGGTATTTTCAGAAGATAAAGCTTTTGAAGATGAAATAAAATATTATTATGAGAATATAAGAGATGTAAAAGTAGATAGTAATTTAAAACAAAATTTAGAGATGGCACTTCCTTCAAAGAAACATGGTAATTATGAAAAAATTAATTTAAGACTAAGAGCTGAACTTTTAAGAGAGATAAAAATAATTTATGAATTAATTGAGGAAGAAGAAGTAGATAAGGATGATTTGATTGATCTAAAAGAAGAGGTTAATAATATTAAAATAAAATCTGAGATGATTAAATCAATTACTGAAGAACAAGAAAAATCGGATACAGAGGTAAAAAGTATTTCTAATCAGTTAATTTTTACAGAGACATCTAGTGGTAATATTAGAATACTTGATGAAATAGATCATATTGATCAAGATTATTATGATAGAATAATAGCTTTGCTTAACTCAATAAAAGATGGTAGTTTTAAAAATGTAAAAAGATTTAGATCTATAAATAATAAAACAGCAGGTGTTAGTGAGGTTAAACTTTTTAAAGTTAGAGTTTTATTTGAAAAAGTAGAGGCAAATAAATATGCCATAATTTCAGTATTTGTAAAAAAATCTGATATGGATAAAGGGTATGTTGAACAAATAGGTCATAGAATAAGCGTTTATAAAAATCAAGAAGATGAAATAAAAAGTCAATTAAGTGATGATGTATTCTTAATGAAAAATAGGGAAATAGAACAGATTGTATATACAAAACTATTAGATAAAGCAATGACTCCAGTTAAGAAGTTAGTGTAAAAGGTGATAAATATGAGATTAGAAAATATTATTTTAAAGATAGATAAAGAAATAAAATCACTTCGTGAAAAAGAAAATATAGAAGATGAAGAAACAGAATTTTTGGAAAATTTTATTAATAATACTAGACTTAAGGGAATAGAAAATATGGTTCAAATAGGTTTAGATGATTTTTTAATTGCTTCTATTTCTACCTATAAAAATAAATTAAGTTATGAGGAGATACTTTCATTTGTAGATAATATATCAGAGTTTGTTAAGTATTCAAGTCTTGATGAGATTAATGAATTGATTAATCTAGGAATGGCTGTTGTTGAATTTCTAAATAATAATAATTATTCTTATCAAGAATTAAATGATGATGAAAGAAATTATATAATAGAGTTGATTTCTAAAATAGTAGATGAAGATATGAATGTTGGTCATGGTTTGATAGATGCTTGTGAATATATTAATACATTTTTAATTGAACCTGAGGCTATAGAAAATCCAATGAGATTGGTTCAAACATTTAAAACTATGAAATATGAAAGAGCATCAATTGTAAATGATTTGAAAGAATTAGAGGAAAAATTTTCAAAAAATATATCATCTAAGAGAAGTAAAAAAGCCCAAAATAAAATGATGAAGGAAAATTATAATATGAAAAATATTAATGATTCTCTTGATGACATTAGAAGATATTGCGATAGAAAGATAAAGGAAGAAAAATCTAGAAAAAGAGAATTAAGAAAAGAAATAGGTAAATATGAAGAATTAAAGAAACTATTGATAAAAGAAAGTCAAAAAGAAGAAATTACTAATGTAAAGTCTATGTTAGAAAAAACAGAAAATGAAAAAATTCAAAAATCAATAATTGTATATGTAGATAGTCATAATGAAAAATATTATAATAGTATCGAAAAAGAATATGAACTAGTATCTATAGATAATCAAAACAAAATAAAAACATTATTAAATAAATATAATTTAGATGCTACTAGTGAAGAAATAGGTAAAATGTCATCATATAATGATTTGGTAAGTATACTTAATATATTAAGAAGTTTTTCAATAAAAAATGAAGATATAATGGTTAGAATATTAACTATAACAGATTTAGATATAGTAATGGCAGTAGATAAAATAGTAAAATCAGGAATATTAACAAAAGAATTTGTTATAAGAAATATTCAAATATTTAATAAAGATGTAGAGAATTCATTATATGAAAATTTAGTAAAAAACATTAAATTATTTAAAGATAATGAGATAAATCCTACTATGATATCAAAATATAATCAAGAATTATTTATAACAGATTATAAGATTATAGAAAAAAATATAAAAATAATAAATAATTTAAAATTAAAGGATGCTTTAAAAAAGTCAACATCATTTAAATTTTTAACAAGTAAAAATTTAGATAATAATATAAAACAATTAAAAAGCATGAATTTATATGATAATGTATTAGAAAATATTGATATATTAGATATTAATGAAATAGGATTTAAGAGAATAAAAATAATTTTAGAGTTAGAGTGTGATATAACTTGTGAGCAGATTGTTAAGATAATAAATAATAGAGAATTTATTATTGCAGATGATGCGTTGGATGAGTATATTATTGATGAAAAGGTTCTTTTAAAATAAGAAATTTGACATAGTAAATATATTTATGCTATAATCGTATTGTTTGACGCCTCAAGCTCAAACCGCATTGAAAAGGTTAAAAAACATTTATTGTACCTTAAGAGCGAGTCTTAAGTATATAAATAAAGGAGGTAATTAGATGAACGCTGTAATTAAAGTTGGTGGAAAGCAATATTATGTTACTGAAGGTTCTTTAATATTTGTAGAAAAAATTAATGCAAATGTTGGTGATGTAGTAAGCTTTGATCAAGTTTTAATGCTTGATAGTAAAGTAGGAAGTCCTTATCTTACTAATGTTACTGTTGAAGGTGAAGTCCTAAAAAATGGTAAACAAAGAAAAATAACTGTCTTCAAATATAAATCAAAAGACAGATCTAACCGTAAGAAACAAGGACATAGACAACCTTATACAAAAATTAAAATTACTAAAATTAATGGTTAATTGAAATGATTAAAGTAAAAGTAGAAAAGGTAAATGCTAAGTATAAAAAGATATCTATTTTAGGTCATGCAATGTATGATGATTATGGAAAAGATATTGTATGTAGTGCTGCTAGTAGTATAGTAACGACAAGTATTAATGGTATATTGGCATTAAATAAAGGTAGTCTAAGTTATTTAGTTAGTAAAAAAGGTGTTAGTATTGATATTAAATCAACAGATACTACGACACAGATACTAATTAATAATATGGTTAGTCTTTTAAAAGAGTTGGAAGTTAATTATCCAGCAAATATTGAAGTAAAATAAGGAGGAGAATTATGAATTTTATGAAATTAGATATCCAATTATTTGCTCACCATAAAGGGCAAGGATCTACATCTAATGGTCGTGATTCTGCTGGACGTAGATTAGGAGCTAAGGCAGCTGATGGTGAATTTATAACAGCTGGTTCTATTATATATCGTCAACGTGGAACTAGAGTTTTCCCAGGAGTTAATGTTCGTCGTGGAAATGATGATACATTATTCTCAACAGTTGATGGAATTGTTAAATTTGAACGTTTAGGAAGAGATAAGAAACAAGCTTCTGTTTATCCGGTAGCAGAATAATAAAATAAAAGAGTGTAACAGCTCTTTTTGTTTGCAGAAAAGTATGGAAAAGTTTTAAAATAAATGATAAAATTTTGTTGATGATAAAATATTATTTATAAAAGGAGAAAATATGAAACTTATTGAAAAAACATGTCCAAAATGTGGGGCAAATTTAGAATTTAATATAAATGATAAGGAAGTAAAATGTTCTTATTGTAATAAACAATTTATAATAGAACAAGATAAAAATATTGGTAAAAATGATATTAATTCTGATAATTATACTTTGACAGAAAAAGTTGGTAAGGGAGTTTTTGGAATTATTTTAGCTTTTTTATTTATTGCAGTAATATCTTTTATTGCATTTATTGCAATTAGAATGTTTAGATAAATGATAAATAATATATAAAATATTATAATCATTAGACAATGACTTATTCTTTTGATATAATAAAGTGACTTTGAAATGGGGTGAATTTAATGTTTGTAGATGAAGTGGAAATAAAAGTAGAAGCAGGAAATGGCGGAGATGGTTGTACTGCATTTAGACGTGAAAAATATATTGCTATGGGTGGTCCATATGGTGGTAATGGTGGTCATGGTTCTGATATTATTTTTAAGGTCGATGAAGGATTACATACACTACTTGATTTAAGATATCAAAAAACAATAAAGGGTAAAAAAGGAGAAAATGGTAGAGGAAAAAATCAACATGGAAAAGGTGCTGATCCAGTAATAGTGAAAGTGCCAATTGGAACAGTAGTTACAGATTTAGATACTGGTTTGATACTTGCTGATTTATCAAAGAAAAATCAAGAGGAATTAATTGCAAAAGGTGGAAGAGGTGGAAGAGGTAATACTTTCTTTAAAACACAAACTAATACAGCTCCAGATTATTCAGAAAATGGAGAAGAAGGGGAACACAAAGCATTAAAGGTAGAAGTTAAAATGCTAGCAGATGTGGGTTTAGTAGGATTACCTAGTGTTGGAAAGAGTACTATAATTTCTTGTGTTTCAAAATCAAAGCCAAAGATTGCTGCTTATCATTTTACTACTTTAAATCCAAATCTTGGTGTAGTAAGAGCATCAGATGGTAGAAGTTTTGTAATGGCAGATCTTCCTGGGCTTATAGAAGGGGCATCTCTTGGAGAAGGACTTGGAGATAAATTTTTAAGACATATAGAAAGAACAAAAGTTATTGCTCATGTTATTGATATGAGTGCACAAGAATTAAGAGATCCATATGAGGATTATCTACTTATTAATAAGGAACTAAAAGATTTTAATGAAAAACTAATAAAGAAACCTCAAATAATTATTGCTAATAAAATGGATTTACCAAATGCTAAAGAAAACTTGGAAATATTCAGAAAAAAATTAGATAAAGATATAGAGATATATGAGGTAAGTGCTGCTACTAATAAGGGTCTTGAAAAGGTTGTAGATCGTCTTGCTGATTTAGTAGATGAAATCCCTAATAATCCATTATATGATGATTCACAAATAGAAAGTCATGTTTTATATAAGTTTAAAAAAGAAGAACCATTTAGTATTTCAAGAGATGATGATGGTACATGGGTAATATCTGGAAAAGAAGTAGAAAGAATATTTAAAATGACTAAATTCTCATCAGATGAAGCAGCTTATAAATTTGCTAAAAAGCTAAGAAGAATGGGAATAGATGAAAGATTAGAAGAGTTAGGAATAAAAGAAGGGGATCAAGTTAGAATATTAAATTTCTATTTTGATTATAGAGCTTAATGTTAACTATTGCTACTTTTAATATAAAAAATAATTATAATGATTACAATGATCAAAAAGCTAATATAATAGTTCGGTTTCTAAAAAATAAAAAAGTTGACGTTTTATGCTTTCAAGAGTTATTTGATAAATGTCATAATGATTTATTAAAAAAGGTGCCTAAAAATTATAAATTTTATGGTAAGTATAGATATAAATTAAAAATATTTAGAAAAATTAATGAGTGCGTTGATATTTTGACTAATAAAAATGTTATTGGTGATAAAACTTATAAATTACCATATTTACCATCTACACTTAAAAGAATAGTAGAAGTTGTTGATATTAAAACTAAGTCTGGTGAGGTTGTTTCTATTATAAATACACATTTGGATTTTAAATTTAGATTAAGTAAAAAAAGACAATTAAAGAGAATAATTAGAATAATTAAAAGTAAAAATAATAAAATTATACTAACAGGAGATTTTAATTGTAAGATGAATCATGATATTTTGAAAGATTTTGTTAAAGAGTTAGAAAAACTAAATATCAAGAGAGTCAATGTTTGTGAAAAAACATTAAAATGTTCTAAATATAATCGGGCTATAGATCATGTTTTTGTATCTAATGATATAAATGTTAAAAGTTTTGAAGTTGTTAAGGATTTACCAATAAGTGATCATTATCCGATTGTTGTAAAAGTTATTGTTTAATATATAAAAATATGATATAATATGAGCCATTGAGGAATGGTATTTATGGAAAGAGCGATTAGGAATGAAATTAACGAGAAAATATTAGAAGAAAAGTATGCTTTATTTTTAAGTGAGTATAGTCAGTATTTTACGGAATATGAGTTGTGGCGATTAAATGGAATATATAAGATGGGATTAGATCAAATTGATCTTCCTGATGTTGTAAGAGAAATTTATGATATGCTTGATTTAATTAAGCCAGAGAAAAATATATTTTTAGGTTTTATTGATTTAATAAAAGAAAATTTTGATATTGATTCCAATATCGTTGAAGTAGGTGGAGGTATATTTCCAACTCTAGGTAAAAGAATAGCTCTTTCTCAAAATACTGGTAGTGTTACTGTATATGATCCAAGACTATACACAACGATACCAATTAGTAATAATTTAAAGTTAGTAGATAAAAAGTTTGATAATCATATTTCTATTAGTGGTACTGATTTAATTGTTGGATTACAACCATATGGTGCGACTGAGGAGATAATTAAAACAGCATGTTTAAATGGGACTAATTTCATGATTGCGCTTGGTAAGGCAGAGGAAAGCTTTGGTGGAGGTTGGTATGTTGATGATATACAACAACAAACTTGGGAAAATAGAATTATAAAAATTGCAAAACAGCGATTAGGTGAAAGTGGCATGGGAAGCCTTGAAATAACAAATTTAAGTAAATATGGTAGTAATTACCCAGTTATTTACAATAAAAAGAGATAAAAAGTTCGATTTTGAACTTTTTTTGTTGTATTATTGAAAAATATGTTATAATCTAGTTATATAGTAGTGGAAAGAAGGGACAGTTATGATGGATATTAATTTCTTAAAGGCAAATAATGTAGATGTTAATAAAAGCTTGGAATTATTTGGTGATATTGAAACTTACAATAATACAATAGGAGATTTCTTAATTGGTGCTAAAGATAAATTGCCAAAATTAGAAATGTATAAAAATAATAAGGATATGGCAAATTATACAATATATGCTCATTCATTGAAAAGTGATGCTAAATATTTTGGTTTTACTCGTCTTGCTGAGTTAGCATATCAACATGAGATGAAAGCAAAAGAGGGAGATTTCTCATATGTATATGAAAACTTTGATATTCTTAAGCAAGAAGCAAATAGAATGATTGAGGTAGTAAAAAAATATTTAGAACAAGATAGCACAGAAAAACCTGTAGAGAGTGTTACTGTAACAATGAGCTCTCAACCTATTGCACCTAATGCAGAAGTTTATACAGAAAATACTATTTTGGTAGTAGATGATTCTAATATAATTAGAAATTTTGTATCTAGAATATTTAAGGATAATTACAAAGTAGGAGTAGCAAAAGATGGACAAGAAGCAATAAATTTAATTCAGGCTAATAGTAATAATAATACTATATCAGCAATTTTACTTGATTTAAATATGCCAAATGTAGACGGATTTGCAGTATTAGAATATATGAAGAAAAATAATTTGTTTACTAAAATTCCAGTATCAATTATTTCAGGAGATTCATCTAAAGAAACAATTGATAGAGCATTTACTTATCAAATAGTCGATATGCTTGGAAAACCATTTAATGAAAGTGATGTTAAAAGAGTAGTAGAAAAAACAATTCTATATAAGCAAATGAATTAAAAAAGAGATACTAATTATTAGTATTCTCTTTTTCTGCATTTACACTGACTCTTTTTTTAATAATTTCAATTAATTGATCCTTAAGTTCCATATCAGCGTTTTCCCATATTAATTCTAAAAAAACACCAAGTCCTGGTAAAACGACTTCATCTTGTGATGCTACTGATTCATCAATTGCTTGTTTTAAAGCATTATAGTCGTCTCCTTTAAAATTATTAATAATATGTTCTCTTATACTAATATCCATAAATATTCCTCCTCGATTATATAATGTATAAATAAATTAATTTTTATACAATTATTGAAAATATTTCATTTACAAATATTGACATAGTAAAACATAAAAGGTAAAAAAATAGTTTACAAAATAAATTTAAAATTATATTATTTAAATATAATAATGAGAAAGTTGGTGTGTTTATGGAACAGAGTAAAAAGGGTAATAAGGGATTAATTGTATTTTTAGTATTATTAATTCTAATTATTTTGGGTTTGGTAGGATATATTTGTTATGATAAGAAGTTAATATTTAATGATAATAAGGCAGTTTCAACATCCGATAAATTAGGAAATAAATTAGAAAAGGAACAAAATTTGGATATAAATTCTAGATTGGTGCAAACTTTATATAATAGTGTTACTCCAAGTGATCATAGTTGCTTTAGATATTCAATATATGGTTTGGTTCAAGATAATGATTATATAGCAGCTGAAGTGCCAGAACTAGATAAAATGACTTTGGTTGCAAATAACTTAAAATATGATTATTATGAAGCAGTTTCATGTACTGACGTTAATGTTCCTGATGTTTTATCAATTAATGTTAATGGTACTGATGTTAATTATTATTCTGGTTGTTCTGCAAACAATCCTGATAATTATCAAAAAAATTCAATTGAGCAGAGATTTATTCAAAAAATGTATTCAAAAAAATATATAGAAACTATATATAAGAATTTATTTGGGAAAGATGCAAAATTAGATACAAGTGTTCCAATAACTTTTTATGGCCCAACAGCATATTTTTATAATAAAGATATGGATAGTTATATTAAGTATCTCTATTCTGGCAGTGGAGGGATATGTGGACCTGTAAAATATGAGGATGAGATAGAAAAAGCAGTATTAAAAGGTGATACTTTAAAAATATATGAAAAAACAGATGTTATTACTGTTCCTGATGATACTTATGATAGTAATGGAAATTTATTAAAACATGAAGATGCTACTACTAGTACTAATTATCATGTGTATACATTTTTAAGAGAATCAGATGGTATGTATAAATTTGTAAGTAGAATTAAGGAAAGTAAATAACTTTTCTTTTTTTTCTTTTTATAGTAAAATAATGTTGGTGGTATTATGAAATTTACTGTAGACTTTAAGGATTATGATGTAGAAATACAAAGAAAGGTAAGTAATCGTAATACTTATATTAGAGTAAAAAATGATTTAAAGATTTTAGTAACTACTAATACATTTACAAGTGACAAAGCAATATCTAAATTACTTGATGAAAACTATTCTAAAGTAGTTAAAATGATTGAGGCTCAATTAATAAAAAGAGAAAATAATCAAGGCTTTTATTATCTAGGAAAAAAATATGATATTGTTTATGTTGATTATTGTGATATATCATTTGGAGATACAAAGGTTTTTATTAATAAAAAATTAGATATTGATAAGTGGTATAAAAAACAGGCAAAGGAAATATTTAGTGAGCATTTGGATTTGATGTATAAAAATTTTACTAAAACAATTCCTTATCCAAATCTTAAAATTAGAAAAATGACAACAAGATGGGGAGTATGTAATATAAAGTTAAAGACTGTTACTCTTAATTTAGAATTAATAAAAAGAGATTCTAAATATTTAGATTATGTAATAGTACATGAATTATCCCATTTAATTCATCCTAATCATTCTAGAGAGTTTTGGAATTTAGTAGAGGAAAATATTGGTGATTATAAAAAATATAGAAAAGAAATGAAGGAGTTTTAATGATAATAACAAGTTTAGATAATGAAAAGGTAAAAAAATATAGAAAATTACAAAGAAAAAAATATAGGGAAGAATATGGAGAATTTATAGTTGAGGGAATGCATTTAGTATTAGAGGCATTTAAAACTGGATTAATTATTGAACTTATTTTAGAAGAGGATGAAGCGTTGCCACTTGATTGTCCTTATGTTTATGTAACTAAAGAAATAATGGAAAAAATATCTACTATGACTACAGCACCTACAGTTATGGCTTTATGTAAAAAACGTGAGTCATATGATATTACAGGTGATAAAATCTTATTATTAGATGAATTACAAGATCCTGGAAATCTTGGTACTATAATAAGAAGTGCAAAGGCATTTGGCGTTGATACAATAATTTTATCAGAAAATAGTGTAGAGTTATATAATCCTAAAGTACTTCGTGCTACACAGGGAATGATATTTCATATAAACATAATAAATACTGATATTAAAGAAGCAATAAAAATTATAAAGAATATGGAAATACCAGTTTATGGAACTAGTGTTGATTATGGAAGTGATGTAAGAGAATTAAAACAGAAAGATAAAAAAAGATATGCACTTGTAATGGGAAATGAAGGTAATGGTGTAAGAGTAGAAGTAAGTAATTTGTGTGATAAGAATTTATATATAAAAATGAAAGAAGAAGTAGAAAGTTTAAATGTTGCAGTAGCAACAAGTATTCTACTTTATGAGCTTAATAGATAGATGAATATATATATAGGAAAAATTGTATCAACCCATGGAATAAAGGGAGAACTTAGAATTATTAGTGATTTTTTATACAAAGATAGAGTATTTGTAGTAGGAAATGATTTAATAATAGATAATAAAAATTATAAAATAAAAACATATAGAAAACACAAAAACTTTGATATGGTTAGGCTAAATGATTATAAGGATATTAATGAAGTTTTATTTCTTTTGAAAAAGAAGGTATATTTTAAAAAAGAAAATTTAAAATTAGGTAATGATGAAGTGTTGGATGAAGACTTAATCAATTATCAAGTATTGACAACTGATGGAAAAAGAGGAATAATAAAAGAAATTTTCTTAGCAAGCAAAGATAATAAAATATTGAGAATTATGTTAGATAGAGAAATATTAATACCAATTAATTCTCCTATGGTAAAAAGAATAGATAAAAAAAAGCAAGAATTAATAGTAGAGTTAATAAGTGGTATTTAAGGTGGTAGTTTTATGAAAATAGATATTTTAACTTTATTTCCGGAAATGTTTGAAAATATTTTTTCATCATCAATTATTAAAAGGGCAATAGAAGATAAAAAAGTTGAAATTAATATATATAATTTTAGGGATTATACAACTGATCCTCATAATAAGGTTGATGATACACCATATGGTGGTGGTGCCGGTATGGTTTTAACATGTCAACCAATATTTGATTGTGTTGAGGCAATAAGAAAAGATTATTCTAAAGTAATACTTTTAACACCGGATGGAAAAACATATAATCAAGAGATGGCTTACAATCTTTCAAAAGAGAAACATTTAATTTTGATAGCAGGTCATTATGAGGGCTTTGATGAGAGAATTAGATCAATTTGTGATTTGGAGTTAAGCATAGGTGATTATGTATTAACGGGTGGTGAGCTTGCTAGTATGGTAATTGTTGATTCAATAGTAAGATTATTACCTGGAGTAATAGAGGAAGAGTCTCATAAGAATGATTCCTTTAACAATAATTTATTGGATTATCCAACTTATACTAAGCCAAGAATATATAAAGGTATGGAAGTACCAGAAGTTTTATTATCAGGTGATCATAAAAAAATAGCAAATTGGCGAATGGACCAGAGTTTAAAAAAGACAAAAGAAAAAAGACCAGATTTATTAAGTAAGTAGGTGAAGAATAGATGTATATTATAAAAAAACCAGATAGAAGAAGAAAAGAAAAAAGAAAAATACAAGATATTAATGTTATTGGTTTTTTAATGCCTACTAGAAATAAAAAGATTAAAATAAAAGATTCGGTGGTAACTAATATAGTAATTATTGATAAAAAGCTAGCTAATCCATTGGTAGTAAAAAAGGTAAGTAAGCTATATAAAAAATTAATTGCTATTTTAACTGAATTATTAGTAAGTGATGAAGAATCTGGGGATGTTTATAGAGAAGTTTTGAATCAAATAGAAAAATTTAGACAGGAAGTAAAAAATAAATATAGAATTTTTTTAGAAAAAAAAGATTTGGAAGTTATGTCTAAACAATTAAAAATATTACAAAAAGAAGCTAAGATGAAGTTTATAGAAAGTCAAATAGCGTATGAAAATACTATAGGAAAAAGTAGATAATTAATGAAGGAGAGTAATTATGAAAATAGAATATACATTATTAAAAAAAGAAGCTAATTCGAAGGCTAGACTGGGTAAAATTAAAACTAATTATGGTACGTATGATACACCAATGTTTATGCCTGTTGGTACTAGAGCAACTGTAAAATCATTATCTCCTGAAGAGTTGAAGGATGTAAATTCTGGAATAATTTTATCCAATACATATCATTTATGGTTAAGACCTGGAGAAGATGTTATTGCAAATTGTGGAGGCCTTCATAAATTTATGAATTGGAATGGTCCTATATTGACAGATTCAGGTGGCTTTCAAGTATTTTCACTTGCTAAGAATAAAGAAAAAGATATAACAGAAGAAGGAGTTCATTTTAAAAGTCATATAGATGGTAAAAAATTGTTTTTAACTCCAGAAAAGTCAATTGAAATTCAAAATAAGTTGGATAGTGATATTGCTATGAGTTTTGATGAATGTCCACCATATCCTGTAACATATGAATATATGAAAAAATCAGTTGAAAGAACTCTTAGATGGGCAGCACGTGGTAAAAAAGTTCATAGTAACGAAAATCAAGCTCTATTTGGAATTGTTCAAGGTGGAGAATTTAAGGATTTGCGTGAATATAGTTGTAAGGAAACTGTTAAGATGAACTTTGATGGTTATAGCATTGGAGGTACATCAGTAGGTGAAGATAAACCAACTATGTATAAGATGGTAGAAGACGGTGTAAGATACTTACCAGAAGATAAAGTTAGATATTTAATGGGAGTAGGAGATCCAATTGATATAATTGAAGGTGTAATTAGAGGAATAGATATATTTGATTGTGTTTTACCTACTAGAATTGCAAGACATGGGCAAGCATTTACTAGATATGGAAAAATAAATTTAAATAATTCAAAGTTTAAGGAAGATATGTCACCGGTAGATGAAGAGTGTGACTGCTATACTTGTAGAAATTATTCAAAGGCATATATAAGACACTTAATAACAACAAAAGAGACTCTTGGTGGTAGACTTTTATCAATTCATAATATAAGATTTTTGATAAAGTTAACCGAAGAGTTAAGGGACGCTATAAAAAATGATAATATTTTGGAATATAAGGAAAAATTTGAACAAAAATATCAAAAGAGCAAGTAATTGCTCTTTTTAGATGTAGAAAATTGGTTTATTAGTAGAGGTTGTATTATTATTTGAAAAATTATTATTAGATATATTGGTATTAGTATTAGTTGTCGAGTTATTATTGTCATTACTACTTTTCATAGAATTAGCAATTCTAAACATAGTTTTTGCATTATTAATAATTGGTTTTACTTGATATACAACTGGTATAGCTTGATTAATTACTCCTAAAGTTTTTTGTGTACCATCTAATAACCCTGACCAATTAATTCCTTTGGCAAGAGTTGATGCTCTTCCAAAAAGGCTTGGTTTTGCCATATTCATATATGGATAATTAAACACATATACCACCTCTTTATATTAATATATGTAAACGTGGTCTAAAAAGTTAATAATTATATTTCAAAAAAAAATATAATATGTTATACTTAACTATGATAAGGAGGTATACATATGGACATATTATTAAAACCATTTATAATGATTTATCATGGTGTAGAAAAAGTCTTTAGTATACCAAAAAAAATCTTTAGTAAAACAGAAGATAAATTAATTGATATAAAAGATCAAAATGAATTGAAGGAACATCAAAGGATTCCTGATAATAATAATGTCTCTGATAATATTCAAGATTTAGATGATAGACTAAAAAAGAAAAGTATTAAAAAAGCACCGGATAGGCCACTTATAAAATATAGATATGTTGTTATTAATGCTATGAATAAAAAAGAAAAGGGAACGTTTGAAGCTGAGAGTGAATCAGAGGTAAGAAACTTTTTGATATCTCAAAATTATGAAGTTGTCTCAGTAACGCCAAGGGCTGCTTATGATATAGAGCTAAATGACTTTAAAAAATTTAAAACATCTGATTTAGCTTTTTCTTTAACACAGTTATCAACTTATATAAAGTCAGGTATACCATTAGTTGATTCAGTTAAGGTTTTAGCAAAACAATCAACAAAGCAAGCAAATAAGAAAGCCTTTCAAAGATTAGTATATGAATTATTAAAGGGTGAAAGTCTATCAGAAGCAATGGAAAAGCAATCTAAGGTGTTTCCTAAACTTTTAATTAATATGGTAAAAACAGCTGAGATGACTGGAGATTTACCATCAATACTTGATGATATGGCAGATTATTATACATCAATAGAGAGAACGAGAAAACAAATGATTTCTGCTGTTACTTATCCAATTGTTGTTTTGATTGTTGCTTTTGGAGTATTAATATTTATGCTTACATATTTAGTTCCACAATTTGCAACTATGTTTGAGGAAAATAATGCAACACTACCAAAACTAACTTTGGTAATTTTAGCTATAAGTAATTTTGTTAAGAATAATATAATATATATTGTGTTGGTACTAGTCCTTTTAATAGGTATAATTGGATATTCATATAAAAATGTAAAAAGTGTTAGACTATTTATACAGACTGTGTTAATGCATATTCCAGTAATAAAAAATATTATAATATATAGTCAGGTATCAACTTTTACTAAGACATTTGCTTCTTTAATAAATCATGGTGTATTTATAACAGACAGTATGGAGATACTTTCTAATATTACTGATAATGAAGTATACAAAAGAATTATTAATAAGGCTTTATATAACTTAGGAAAAGGAGATTCAATTTCAGAGTCTTTTAAAGGAGAATGGGCCTTTCCTGTTGTGGCATATGAAATGTTAGTAACTGGAGAGAGAACTGGGCAGCTTGGACTTATGATGGAAAAGGTTGCTGATCATTTTCAAAATTTACATAAGACTATGATAGATCAGTTAAAAAGTTTGATGGAACCAATGATGATATGTACTTTGGCTGCAATAGTTGGTGTTATTCTTTTATCTATTGTAGAGCCAATGTTTAGTATTTATGGACAAATAAAATAAGGAGGAAAAATATGAATATTATATATTTAATTCTCTTTTTTGTTTTGGGTGTTATAATGGGAGAATTTTTTGTTACTGTTGGTATTAGATTAGCTGATGAAGATGTAGAATTTTTTTCAAAGAATCATTGTGATAAGTGTTTTCATAATCTTACTAAATTTGAGACTATTCCCATTTTTTCATATATTTTTCTAAAGGGAAAATGCAGATATTGTCATAACAAAATAAATATTAATAATCCTTTAATGGAGTTATTTACTGGTATATTATTTGCTGTTTCTTATTATAGTTTTGGTATATCTTATAACTTATTAATAGCTTTAGGAATTGTATCATTATTAGTAATAATTACAGTTAGTGATATAAACTATTTAATAATACCAGATGAAGTTTTAGTGTTTTTTTCTATTTATTTTATGATAGTTAAATATTTAGGTTATGGAATTGTAGAATTAGCAAAACATATAGGTAGTGGTATCTTATTATTTTCTATTATGTATTTAATAATGCTTTTTGGTAATAAGGTATTTAAGAAGGAATCACTTGGTGGTGGAGATATTAAGTTAATGTTTGTATTTGGACTTGTTTTAAATCCTTTAATTGGTATTTTAACAATATTTATAGGAAGTTTAATTGCTTTACCAATATCATTTATTTCATTATATAAAACAAAAGATAAATTGATTCCTTTTGGTCCTTTTCTTGTATTAGCATTTACGCTTGTTTATTTTTTACAGATAGATAATATGATGATATTTAAATTTTTAGGATTATATTAATTTTTTAATAAACTATTAAACTTGTTAATTGATACTAATTTTATATTTTAATTTAATAAATTACTAAGAGAAGAACTTAAATAAATTCTTTCTTTTTTTATTATTTCATTGTATTATATATCTAGGTGATTTATATGCAAAATATTACAATTTTACCAGCTGATACATATACAGTAATTAATAAAACTACACTTAATGAAAGTGATAAAAAAATAATAAGTATGTTATATCAACCAATTATAGGTTACACTGCTACTTCGTTATATTTTACGTTAATAGATGACTTAGATAAATTACAAGTAATGAGTGATGATTTAACTCATCATCATCTTATGGCTACTATGCAGTTAAGGTTGGAAGATATTGTAATAGCACGTGAGAAATTAGAAGCAACTGGTCTTATAAAAACCTATTTAAAAAAGGGAAATATTAATAATTATGTTTATTTGATTTATTCTCCTATTTCTGCGCATGAATTTTTTAATCATCCTATTTTAAATATTGTACTATACAATAATTTGGGTAAAAAAGAATATGAAAAAATATTAAATTATTATAAAATACCGAGAATAAATTTAAGAGATTATGAGGATATTACATCTAACTTTGATGATGTATTTACATCTGTTACTGGGAATATTTTAGAAATGTCATCAGATATTACTAAAAAAGATTCTAATAATATTAAGATAAATAAAGGCATTGATTTTAATATGTTGATATCTTCTCTTCCAGAATCAATGATAAATGAAAAGTGTTTTACGAAAGATATAAAGGAGTTAATAAATTCTTTAAGTTTTACTTATAATTTGGATACAATTACTATGCAGAGTTTAATAAGAGATGCAATTAATGAAAAGGGTTTAATTGATAAAGTAAAACTTAGAAAAAGTTGTAGGGATTATTATCAATTTGAGGCGAATGGTAACTTGCCAACCCTTATATATAATAAGCAACCTGATTATTTAAAGAAACCTGTTGGTGATAATTCTAAATGGGCTAAAATGGTATATACATTTGAGAATTTAACTCCGTATCAATTTTTAAAGGCAAAATATAAAGGAGCTGAACCAACTAATAGGGATAAACGATTAATAGAAAATTTACTTATTGATCAAAAATTAAATCCTGGAGTTGTAAATGTATTAATTGCTTATGTTTTAAAAATTAATAATGAGCAATTGAAAAAAAGTTATGTAGAAACAATAGCTGGTCAATGGAAGAGATTAAATATAGAAACTGTAGAAGAGGCTATGCGAATAACTGAAAAAGAACATAAGAAAAATAAGAAAATTTTAAATAAGGATAAAGTGAAAAATGTTAATTCTAGAATAAAAGTAAAGAATAATGATACTCCAGTATGGTTTAATAAAGAAATACAAAAAGAGGATGTTACTGAGGAAGAGAGTGAGGAATTAGCAAAAATATTGGAAGAACTTGTATAAATTAATAAAATCTGCTATAATTAAGAGGCGTTTTATAGATGTAAAGAAATTGTCCAATAGAAGAATTTGAAATATCTTTTGTTGTGATAGATTGGTTTATATGCTATCATTATGTAGGAAAATGTGGCATAAAATAAATAAGCAAAGGAAGTTAATATGAATAGAGATTATTATATAGATGAAGACTTTATTAGAATAATAGACTATATTGCAACTCATAAAGAATTTCAAAAAACAAAAGATATTACGCATCATGGTATTACTAGATATGATCATTGTATGAGGGTTGCTTATTATTCGTATAAAGTAACAAAGTTTTTAAAACTTGATTATAAAAAAACGGCTGAAGCAGCTTTACTACATGACTTTTTCTTAGATGAGGTGGATAGTGAAAATGGAATTGCTAAATTAAGGCATCATCCTGATTGTGCTGTTAGTAATTCATTAAAATATTTCGATCTTGATAATAAACAAATTGATATAATTAAGACTCATATGTTCCCGGTAACATTTACTCCACCTAAGTATTTGGAAAGTTGGATAGTAGATATAGTAGATGATTTATCTGCTATATATGAAAGATGTTATATTACTAGGTACCAATTAAAGAGCGCAACTACATTCTTATTAATATTATTGTTAAATATTCTTAAGATTAGGTAATCTCTTTTTTGTTATAAAAATAATTAGTAAAGAAAGAAGTGGTAAAATTGATGAAAACATATATTTTTGGACATAAAAAACCAGATACAGATTCAGTTATGTCAGCTATAGCTTTATCTTATTTAAAAAATAAAATAGGAGAAAATACAGAGCCTAGAGTATTAGGTGGCATAAATAAAGAAACAAAATATGCAATAAAATATTTTAATTTAAAAACACCAGAATATTTGAATGATGTAAAATTACAATTAAGTGATGTTAATTATCATAAAGATTTTTTGATAAAAGAGACTAATTCTATATATGATGGTTATGAATACATGTTAAAAGAGGGTTTAACAGGATTACCTGTAGTTAAGGATAATAATGACTTTGTTGGTCTTATTACTATTAAAGATTTATCTCGTACTATTTTGAATGAAAATTTTGAGGATTTATATACTTCATATAGTAATTTAATAAGCGTATTAAAAGGTGAAGAAGTATTAAAATTTGATGATGAAATTATAGGAAAACTTTTGGTAGCAAGTTATAAAAGTACTACTTTTATGGAAAATGTAAAATTAGATGATGATTCTATTTTAATTGTTGGAGATAGACATAGTATTATTGAATATGCAGTTAATTCTAAAGTTAAATTAGTTATATTATCAGGAAATGCTAATATTAAAGAAGAACATTTAGAGTTAGCTAGAAAAAATAAAGTTAATATAATTAGGACTAAATATGATTCATATCATATTACAAGATTAGTTGGATTAACAAATTATATAAAAACTATGATTAGAAGTTATAATCCTACTAAATTTGAAGATACAGAATTTGTAGATAATGTTTTAGATATAAATAATAAACTAAAACATACTAATTATCCAATAGTAAATAAAAAGAATAAATGTTTAGGATTATTAAGATTAACTGATTTAAATGATAAAAGTCCAAAGAATGTAATTTTAGTTGATCATAATGAAAAATTACAAAGTGTAGATGGATTAGATGAAGCTAATATATTAGAAATAATAGATCATCATAATTTAGGTAGTATTACAACTAATAATCCAATTAATTTTAGAAATATGGCAGTTGGATCTACTTGTACAATTGTATATACCTTATATAAAG
The DNA here is from genome assembly GCA_905216155.1 of uncultured bacterium. Classification (GTDB taxonomy): domain Bacteria; phylum Bacillota_I; class Bacilli_A; order RF39; family UBA660; genus CAJMSU01. The sequence continues at coordinate 24,014 of CAJMSU010000007.1, read as the reverse complement.
AAAGAAAAATAGAGATTCCAAAAGATATGGCTGGTGCTTTACTATCTGGAATATTATCAGATACTTTGATTTTAAAGAGTCCAACAGCAACAAATAAAGATATAGAAGCTGTTAAAGAATTAGAGAAAATTGCGGGCGTTAATTATCAAGAATATGGAATGGATTTATTAAAAGCTGGAACATCACTTAAGGGAATGAGTGAAGAAGATGTTTTATATAATGATTTTAAATTATATACTGTAAATGATAAAACATTTGCTATAGGACAATTTTTTACAATGAACTTTGATGAAATAGAGAAAAATATTAATAATTATATTCATACATTAAATTCTGTGAGTGAGGCAAATAATTATGCGTTAACAGCATTATATGTAACAGATATTATTAAAGGCGGAAGTTATGTATTATTTAATGAAAAAGCAAAAGATATAATGGGTGTTGCATATGATAGAGAAGAAATAGAAGAAGGTTATTTTGTACCTGGTTGTGTTTCTAGAAAAAAACATGTTGTACCATTAATTATGGAGTTGTTTGAAAATTAGGAGATATTAATAGTAGTAGTTCTATAAATTTTAATAATAACATTTAATAATATAGACAGTTTATGAGTTAGGAGTGTAATATGATAAAATTATTAGAATACATAATTTTAGGATTTTTACAAGGGGTAACGGAACCAATACCTGTTTCAAGTAGTGGACATTTATTAATATTAAAAACTATACTTGAAAGGTTTCATAGTAGTTTGAATATTGATTATACTACATTAGCAACAATTACTAATTTTGGTAGTTTAATTGCTATAATAATGATATATTGGAGTGATATAGTTACATTAATAAAATCATTTTTTACTTATATTTTTGATAAGAAGAAAAGAAAAGGTGAGAAAAATAATTTTGATTACTGTATAAAAATAATTTTAGCAACTATTCCAGCTGGAGTATTTGGACTTGTTGCAACTAAATTAAATTTATTAGACAAGTTAGAAGAAAATGTTAAATTTATTGGATTTACCTTATTAATAACAGCACTATTTTTATTCATTATTAGAAATTTTAAAGGTAAAAAGGAAAAGTACGAAATAACAATGAAGGATGCAATTATTATAGGTCTTTATCAAATGGTTAGTGTAATACCAGGCATTAGTAGAAGTGGTGCTACTATAGTTGGAGGAATGTTTCAAAATTTAAAAAGAAGTGTTGCATTTAATTTTTCATTTATAATGTATATACCTATTTCTATAGCTACATCAATTTTGGGTATTAAAGATTTGATAAGTCTATCAATTACATCATCAACTGCCATTTTATATGTAATAGCAGCTCTTGTTTCATTAGTATTTACATATATATTTACTAAATGGTTTAAAAAGATGGTAACAGATGGAAAATTAATATATTTTTCAGTTTATTGCTTAGTTGTAGGGTTATTAGTAATTATATTATTATAATAAAAGGAGTTATATATGAAGTCAGAATATATAGGATTGTTAACAACATTATTATTAGGAATATTTATTCTTATTGGTACTTTGATTGCTTTTTTAGCTAAAAAAAGACAAAAAATTATTGATTTTTCTCTTGCGTTAGCATTTTCAGTAATAATTATGTTAATAGTTTTTGATCTATTACCAGAAATTAGTGAATTGTTATCTTTAAAATATATATGGTTATTTTTAATTGGGGTAGCAGTTGGTTATGTTTTATTAAAAGCATTGGATAATTTTATTCCTGATCATAATGATAATAAAATGAACAATAAGGAATTAAAAGAAAATCTAGCTCATATTGGAATAGTATCATCTATTGCTCTTGTTATTCATAATATTATTGAAGGAATGGCTGTATATCAAACTGTTTTATCATCAAGTACAACCGGACTTATGTTAGCAATTGGTGTAGGTTTTCATAATTTACCATTAGGTATGGTTATTGCTACAACATTTTATCAAGCAAATCAAAGTAAGAAGAAAACTTTAATTGCAACGTGTGCTATTTCTTTATCAACACTATTTGGTGGAGTGATTATGTTTTTATTAAATAATGAAACTGTTAATAGTGTATTACTTGGAACTCTTTTATCAATAACTTTAGGTATGCTTTTATATATTGCTTTTTCTGAATTATATCCTAGAGTTAAAAAAGTTAAATATAAAACAGCAAGAAATATTGGAATATTACTTGGAATAATTATAATGATAATATCTATATTAATATAGGTATTTTTATTTACTTCTTTAAAATTATAAGTTAATATAATTATAGGAAGTGGTTAGATGTTATATAATATGTGTAGTTTCTTTATTATATTTTTTATTTATTCAGTTATTGGTTATGTTGCTGAGGTTATAAGTTGTTCACTGATAGAGAAAAAATTGGTATTAAATAGAGGTTATTTAATAGGCCCATATATTCCAATTTATGGATTTGGTTCTATTTTAATGATAATATCTTTAGGAAAATATAAGAATGATTTGGTAGTGCTTTTTGTTATGAGTATGTTAATATGTTCATTACTTGAATATTTTACAAGTTTAATAATGGAAAAAATGTTTAAACTTAGATGGTGGGATTATTCAAACAAAAAATACAATATTAATGGTAGAGTATGTTTAGAAAATGGTGTGTTATTTGGACTTGGTGGAGTACTTGTTATGAAAGCTTTAAATCCGGCAATTACTACTTTGATATATCAAGTACCAAGTATTGTAACTATTATAATAGGAATAATATTATTTATTATATTTTTTATTGATTTTGTAGAATCAACATATATATTATTTAGATTAAAAATAAATGTTAAAAAATATACAAATAAAGATGCAACTCGTGCTATTAAAAAAGAGGTAATAAAATCTATCCATAAAAATACAACACTAACTTCACGACTTATTAATGCTTTTCCAGGATTAAATTATACTGCTAATAAGAGGTTTGCTGATTTAAAAGAAAAAATTGATAAGGCAAAGAGAGATAGAAAAAAATATAAACAAAAAAATAGAAAAAAGAAAAAAGTTAAATAAAAAAAAAGAAATCTTTGTTGATTTCTTTTTGTGTATGTTATAATGATATAGATGATAGAGTTGGTGATAAATATGGATAGGAAAAATTTAGGATTTACATTAATAGAATTATTGGTATCAATTGCTATTATGGGTATACTTTTAATGGTAGCTATTCCTGGTGTTTTAAAAATAAAAGAAGATAATAAAGCAAAAAAATATGAGGTCTATAAAAGTGTAGTTGAGCGAGCTGCAAAATTATATACAGATTCAAATTCTAAAGATATGTTTCAATATGATTCGAATGGAACATATCTTATAACACTAGAAACATTAAAGGGTGCAAATTTAGTTAAAGATTATCAAGAAAAGGGAATAACATGTAGTAATAGTGAAACTAATGTATGTGTTACAAAAACAGGTGATGAATATAGTTATCAAACTATGCTTGTATGTACTGATAATAGCGGTAAAAAAATATTAATAAAAGATGATTATCCTAATTCTTTATGTCAAAGTGAAAATGATTATTCAGCACCAGTCATAGAAATAGAGAGTAATAAATTTAATAGCTGGATTAATTCTTCTAATAATAGTATTGGTATTAAAATAAAATTAAAGGATGAAATAGGATTTAAAAAAAATCAAAAAATACAATATAGATTTGTTAATGTGGTAAATAATGATAATCCTAAGTGGAGTACACATAGTTTTCAAAATAAAGAAAAATTGGCAACTGGTGGTGGCAAAGCAATACTTTCTTATACATTATCGCAAAGTCAAATACCTGATAAAACAGGTAAGTATAGATTAGAAGTAAAGGGTGCTGGTTCTGGAATAGTAAATTATGTAGGAAAAGTAAATAATTCAGTGACATCTAATGAAACATTACTAATTGATAATGATGGCCCAAGTATACCAACATATATTATAAGGTATGATAGTAATACAGGGTCTATTAAAAATAATGATGAAAATTGGACTAATAGAAAACTATATTGGGGAGGTTTTAATTCTCAAGATAATGGTGTAGGAATAATAAAAGAATATCAATATTCAACAAATTGTACTGGTGATAAAACTGGAACATTATCTTCATCATATATTTATAGTAATAATCTTAATACATCATTTTGTATAAGAGCGGTAGATGCTATTGGTAATATTGGTGAATGGAGTAGTCCTGTATATTTTAAAATAGATAAGACAGCGCCTTCAGTTCCTACATCAATAGTTATGAATTTAGGTGGTGCTGGTGGTGGACTTTATTTAAATGAACAAGGAAAACCAACTAAGGGTAATCCTGTTGTTAGGGTATCTAAGTTTTTAGATAATAATAATAGCTTTTTTACATTTGATATGGAATGGTATGATTTTTCGGCTACTGATACAGATGGTTCAGGAATAGATCATTATGAGTACTCTACAAATTGTACAGGAACAAAAACTAATAATTTATCAAAATTTTATCATTATACGGCCGGTGTGAATGCAAAATATTGTATAAGAAGTGTTGATAAAGCAGGAAATGCAAGTCCTTGGTCAAGTGGATATCATTTTAGAATAGCATCTGGTTCTTCTTGTACAACTTCAACTGGTAATTGGAGTTCATGGAGCAGCTGTAGTAAAAATTGTGGTAGTGGTACTCAAACAAGAAGTCGAACTATTACTAAAACTTGTAATGGTAAAACAACAAAATTTACTGAAAAGGAAAGTGCAACTTGTAATAATTCTTGTTACAGTATCATAAATTCTTCATATAGTGTTTGCCCATCAGATCAATTATTGGCTAGTAAGGCTGAGTGTAATGCCAATCAAAAAGATAAAATGACAGTTAGTATAAAATCGGTAAATAGTAAAAAGGTACATATAAAAGTAGTTGCTCATATGAATAAATTTAGTCAATCTTTTAATAATAGTTGTTCAACTAGAAGAATATGTTTAGCTAAATCAAATAGTGCTTGTACTCATGAACTGGGAACATTTAGTATTAAAAGTGGCTGGTTACAACTTAATAAAACAAAGGTCGTTTTTGATAAAGATGTTGATATAAGTTCTTATAATAAAACTACATATAGAGTAGTAATAGATGATAAAGATTGTTCAAATAAGGTATTTAGATTTCAAACTGATAATAGTGTATCTGCACTTAAAGTAATTAAAAATCCATAATGATAATAACGGTAGCTTTTGCTACTGTTTTTTGTATAAATGTGTAAATTTATTAAATTTAAAATTATAAATATATTAAGTTTGTGATAATATAAAATAGGAGATAATAATTGGAGGTAAGATATGAAAATAAAAGAGAATATTAATAAAAATATATTTAGAGGTTATGATATTAGAGGTATTGTACCAGAAGAGATAGATGAAGATACTGCATATACAATAGGATTAGGATTTGGAACTCATATTAAAAATATGGGTAAAACAAAATGTGTAATTGGACATGATAATAGGATTAGTAGTGATAAATTATATAATGCATTAAAACATGGAATACTTGAGACAGGAATTGATATAGTATCATTAGGATTATGCACTACACCAATGTATTATTATGCTTGTATAAAATTGAAAATATACAGTGGGGTTATGGTAACAGCATCTCATAATCCAAAGGATGACAATGGATTTAAATTTGCTTTTGATGAATCAGGAAATTGTAAAGGACAAGAAATACAGGATTTTATGAATTTTATTCTTCAAGGAGAATTTGCTGAAGGTATGGGACAAGTAGAAGAGCATGATATAACAGATGATTATTTAAATCTTTTTAAAGATAATTTTAATTTCGGTTCAAGAAGAGTAAAAGTAGTGGTAGATCCTGGTAATGGTACTACTAGTATAATTGCAAAAAAATTATATGAGATGTTTCCTATTGATTTAATTATGATAAATGATGTAAGTGATGGTAATTTTCCAAATCATCATCCAGATCCTTGTGTTGAGAAAAATCTTGATCAATTAAAGAAAAAGGTAATAGAAGAAAATGCTGATATTGGTCTTAGTTTTGATGGTGATGGAGATCGTATGGGAATGGTTTCAAATAATGCTAAATTTATTCCGACAGATAAATATATGATTATAGTAATAAGAGACATAATAAATAAGGTAGATAAGAAAGAATTCTTATATGATGTAAAATGTTCTAAGAGTTTAAGTGATGAAATAGAAAAATTAGGTGCTACTGGAATATGTTATAGAACTGGTAATTCATACACTAAAGCAGCTGTAAGAGATAATAATTTACCATTTGGAGGAGAATTATCTGGACATGTTTATTTTAGAGATCGTTGGCCAGGATTTGATTCAGGACTTTATGCTGGACTTAGAATGTTAGAAATATTATCAAATACAGATAAAAATGTAGAAGAATTACTTGCTGGAATAAATGAATATTATTCAACAGAAGAGTTGAAATTTGCAAGTAGTGATGATAAAAAATTCAAAATAGTAGAAAAAATAGCTGAATATGCTTTTAAAAAAGGATATAAATGTTTAACTATAGATGGTGTTAAGGTTTTATTTGATGATTCATGGGCATTAGTTAGAGCAAGTAATACAGGACCTAATATAACAGCTAGATTTGAAGCAAAAACTGAAAAGAGATTAGAAAGTATACAAGAAGAATTTATAAATTTAATAAATGAATATAATAAATAAACTTATAAAACTGCATATTTATGTAGTTTTAATTAGTTAGAAAGAGAAAATATTATGGCAATCAGTGAAAAAGAGTTAGAAAAAGAAAAAATAATATTAAAAAAAGTAGGCAATTTATTGAATGAAACTATAAACTCCTTGGGTGAAGAAGTTGATGATGATGTAGAAGAATTTAAGGAATTTAGAAAAATGTTATGGGAGAATTCTAATAGTTTTGATGATGCAGAAATTAGTCAAGTAATAACTCAGACTAGAGATGAAGCAGTAAAAATTAGTAATAGAAGAAATTATTTTCAAAAATTAATGGAAATAAGGAATAAACCATATTTTGCATCAATTGTTTTTAAAGATATGGAAGATGGCAAAATATATAATATTTATATGTCTATAACAAGTTTAAAAGATGATAATTTAAATAATATTTTATATGATTGGCGTAGTCCGATATGTTCTTTGTTTTATGATTATGAGACTGGTCCGTGCTATTACATGGCTCCTGGAGGAAAGATATTTGGAGAATTAAAAAGAAAGAGACAATATAAAATAGAAGATAATAATTTAATTGGTGTATTTGATAATTCTATAAATATTGATGATGATGTATTACAATCAGTTTTGGCTACACAATCAAGTGATAAAATGAAAAATGTAGTAAATACCATTCAACAAGAACAGAATAAGGTAATAAGAAATTTAGAGGATGACAATTTAATAGTACAAGGAATTGCTGGATCGGGTAAAACGACAGTGGCATTACATAGAATTGCTTTCTTATTATATAGATTAGAAAATTTAAATAGTAATAATATATTAATTTTTTCTCCAAATAATATTTTTACAGAGTATATATCAGATGTTTTACCATCATTGGGAGAAGCAAATACTATGCAAACTACATTTAATGATTATCTATCTTTTTTCATAAATGAATATAAGGATGTAGAATCATTTACTGATTTTGTTGCGAGGTATTATACGCATGAAGATGAAAATTTTGAGTTAGTACAATATAAACAAAGTGATGAGATAATAGATGATTTGAATGCTTATTTAAATGATTATATTAAAAATACTAAATGTATTAACTCATTTATAGAAGGAGAGATAAATAAGGTAGATAAAGATGATATAAATAATATGCTTCATAACAAATATGATAGATTACCACTATTTGAGAGAATAGATGAAATATCTAAAAAATTATCTGCTACTTTTTATAAAGGATCAAATAAAAAAGCAAGAACGTTTAGAAAACTTATAAATGAAAATATAAATATAAAACGTGATTATAAAAAAATTTATAAAGAATTTTACTTTAGTAAATATTGTAGGTTTAATTTGAGTGAAAAAGATATATTGAAATTTATTAATAAAAAAGTAATAAATTATGAAGATGCACTATTGTTTACTTATTTAAAGGGTATTTTAGAAGGATTTAAATATGAAGGAAATATAAAAGAAGTAGTAATAGATGAGGCACAGGATTATAATAGACTTCAATACATAATTATAAATAATATTTTTAAAAAGGCTAAATTTACGGTACTAGGGGATGTTAATCAGAATATTAATCCATATTACAAATATGAATCTCTTGATAAGTTAAGTTCTTTATTTAAGGGTGATACAAAATATATTGAGTTATTAAAGACTTATAGATCATCACCAGAAATTATAAGTTATACTAATAAGATATTAAATTTAAAACATGTAAACGCTATAAGAAAAGATAATAATTTACCAGTGGTATTTAGAAAAAATATAGATGATTTAAAATTTAGTTTATTAGTTGATATAAGTAATTTACAAAATAAATATAAAAGTACTGCAATTATTACAAAAGATTATAATGAGGCAGCAAAAATTTTTAATTTATTAAAAGGTGATATAGTAATATCTTTAGTAGATGAAAAGACAACTAAATTTAAAAAAAATCTTATAATAGTTCCAGCATATATTTCTAAGGGATTAGAATTTGATAGTGTAATAATTTATAATAATAGAAAAAATCCATATAGATCTAATGAGAGAAATTTACTTTATGTAGCTTGCACTAGATGTCAACATGAACTTATAATTTATAATTAATATACTTGTAAGTTTGCTCTTAATAATTTATAATTATTTATAGTAGGAGAATGAATATGAATGTTAAAAAAAACTTAGGATTTACATTGATTGAATTACTAGTATCGATTGTGATTATGGGAATACTTTTGGCTATTGCCATACCACAAATTTCGAAATTAAAAGAAGATAATAAGACAAAAAAGTATGAAGTTTATAAAGAATCAATGGAAAGATCAGCAAAACTATATACTGATTCAAATGCAAATGATATGTTCAAAAATGCAAATAGTGGCTGTGAAATGGTTACTTATAGTAAATTAAAAAGTGCAAATTTATTAAAGGATTTTCAAGAAAAGGGAATAAGTTGTTCTAATGATAATGAAACATTTGTGATGGTAGTTAAAGCAAATGATGAATATGATTATAAAAGTAATATTGTTTGTAGAGACAACTCTGGTAATATAGTTTATCAGGAAAAGAATGGAACAACTTGTGAAAACGTAGAGGATAATATAGCACCAGAAATTAAAGTTACTCCTGATAATATAAATATATGGACTAAATCAGAAAATTTTAAAAAAATACAGATAGGAATAAAAGACTCTGGTGTTGGACTTAACAAAAATGTAATTTTAAAATATCAATGGGTAAAAGAAAATGGTTCTATAAACAATAAAAATTGGAAAATAATAGATTACAAAAATGAAAAATATGAAACAAGAGAATTAAAAAAGAGTGTTTCTAATAATAGTTTGCCTAAGGATAGTGGCAGATACTATCTTTATATAGATGCTACTAAAGTAGTAGATAGTGTAGGTAATAAAAATTCTAATATTAAATCATATGGACCATATTTATTTGATAATGTAGCCCCTAATTTTAATGTTAGTTTTGTATCGTCAGATCCTAATTATAATACTTTAACACCAGATTTATATTTTACTGCTACTGATGATGTTGAAGATTCTTCACTTCTACAGTATTATTTTTCAAAGAGTAATTATATGGAAGATAGTAGTTGGAAATCATATGGTGTTTCTGATGCTGAATGGAATGGCACTATAACTCAGGCTGCTATAAAATTTGATGGTAGTTATGATGGAGAAAATCGTACTTTATATTTAAGTGTAAAGGATCAAGCAGGTAATATATATAATAAAGCAGTTGATTATAAGGTATATAAAGAATGTGATGTTCTTAATTCTTATGAACCTCCAAGAGTTGAAACGATTGATGGTAAATTATATACAATAAAGTATATTTATGATCAATATACATGGAAAACATGCGATTCTTATAAATTAACAGGGCCATCTGGTTTTGGAGAAACAAACTATTGTAGCAGAGTTTATTATAAAGATGGAAATTCATGTTCAAAAATGTGTGGAGGTGGAACTAAAAATCAACTAGCATATTCTACTATTGATGGAAGAAGATGTGAGTCAAAAGATCAGAGTAGTGGAGGCTCTTCATGTAATACAATGGGTTGCTGTAGTAAAGTTAGGTATGAACAGGTAGATATTTGTTCTAAAAAATGTGGTTCTGGTAATAAAAAAAGAAAAGCATATTCAATATATAATAATTCAAGATGCGACTCGAAAGATGATTTTAATGGAAGTAAATGTAATACTCAAGAATGTGAGAAAACATTAAAAACATGTAGAGCTGGAAATACATGTATAAGGAACGCTTTTAGCTTAGCTGCTTCTCATTGCTATTATGTAGTAGGACAAGGAACAACTTTTACAGTAAAAACAGCTAGTAACGGTAATTATTGGAAGATTTTATCTGGTACATATAAAGGTTATTACATAAGAAAGGGTTGTATAAATTCAACTGGTAAATGTGATTATAGTAGTTGCCCGGGATAAAAGGAGAATGCGTGATGAAAAATAAATTAATAATTGTATTAATTATAGTAATTATGATTATTATAACAATATTTTATTTTGTTAAATCTAACATATATAATAATTTTTTTGTAGATCATGATTTAGAGATAAATAATTGTGTTAATGTTAATAATTGTGATATAAATACTTCTAATACTTATAATATGATTTCTACTAAATATAAAAATAAAAAAATAGTATCACTTATTAATAAAATAAATAGTGAAACTAAAAATAAATATAGTAAAGAATTAAAATCAAAAACTTCTAAGTATACGGAATGTAGTAGTGTAGTGAATAAGTATAAATATAGATATACATCATCATTGGATTATAATATTTATGAAAATAAAAAATATATTTCTATATCTATAATAAGATATAATAGTGATGTGTGTTTAAATAAACAAAATACAGAGGAACCAGAAGTATATTTATATTCAAAAAAGGATAATAAATTATTAACCCAAAATGAATTTAAGAAAAAAGAAAAAATAAAAGATGAAGATGTTAATGATGTTATTAAAAGAAATGTTACTTATACTAATGATATAGATGGTGAACAATTTATCTATGAAAACACTATAGATAAAGTTCGTGATAGAAAAATATATTATCAAAGTGATGGGGCAATGTCTGTATTTTATTTTCAAAAGGAAAACCAAACTTATTATAGTGCAGAATTTTAAAAATAATAATTTAAATGTAAAGTATTAAAATAGTATAAAAAGTTGATTTGCGTAGTTAAACAGTTAGTTACCTATGTTATTCATTCAATTTTCTTCTTTAAATTACTATAAATTGACGTTTCATTATCATGTCTGTCTATAGTGTGTGTCAGCAATTGAGGTGTTAAAATCTAAAATATCTTATTAAGATATAAAAAATAAATATCAAATTGATATCTATTTTTTTATTTCAAAGTAAAATGTTGTTTCTTTATTACTAGAATTTACTCCATATTTATAATTATGTAATATGAAAATGTTTTTAACAATAGAAAGGCCTAGACCAGTACCAACTAGGTTTCTTTTATGTTTCTTTTTATTTTTATAGTATTTATCCCATACTAAGTCAATGTCTTCATCTTTTATACCTAGACCAGTATCAATAATTTTAACAATGTATTTATTTTTTTGATCTTCAATTTTTACTTCTACTTTATTATCACTACCAGTATAATTAATAGCATTATTAACTAAGTTATAAATAACTTGATACATTTTTTTCTTATCAGCATTAATTATAACTTCATTTGGACCTGTATATATAAAATTATAATTTTCTGTATCTTTTAGATATTGATATTTTTTTAAAATATCTTTGATGATATCAACTAAATTAAATTCTTCTTTATTAACTTCTTCCATATTTGATTGCATGCTGGATAAATCTAGAATATCATTAACTAGTAGTGCTAGTCTATCAACTTCATTTATAATTATATTCATATCTTCTTTTTGCTTTTTGGGATTATTTGAATGTAGATCAGTACTGACTTCAGCATATGCTTTTATCATAGTAAGAGGTGTTTTTAAATCATGTGAAACATTTGCCATTAAATCACGTCTTACTTCGTCAGTTTTAGAAAGTTCATCTTTAGCATAATTAAGTGTATTAGAAAGTTCTTCTAATTCAAGTATTTCTGAATCGTTATTAAACACAACGTTGAAGTCTCCTTTAGCGAGCCTTTTAGCAGATTCATTCATTTTAACAATTGGTTTACTTATTCTATTAGAAATATAGAAAGCAATTACGAATGATAAAATTAAAACTATAAATGATACTATAATTAGTTGATTTTGTAAAATAGAAGTAGTTCCATCAATAGGATCAATAGAAGTATTTATAAAGGCATATCTGTCATCATCAAGTTTTAGTGCTTTTATTAAAGTTTGATTATTAAAAGTAGGATTAATTACTTCATAAGTTGTAGAGTAGTAGTTACTGTTTACAAAATTATATTTATATTTTAATCCATCTTCTCTACCTGAAAAACAACCTTTACTTAAATAGGAAGATGTATATAGAGTATCTAGATTATTATCAACAATTTCTATACAGACATCTTTATTAATTGATGCTTTATCCATAATTTTTTCTAAGCTTGTACTATTTTTATTTCTACTAATAACTCTAGAGACAAGATTTATATCTTTAGTTTTACTATATCTATAATAATTTTTTAGAAATAGAATTTGAAATATCCATAAAAATACTAATATAAGTATTGAGAATACTAGGAAATATTTCCATATATTTATATTTAAACTATTCTTTTTCATCTGAGAATTTATATCCAACGCCTCTGACTGTTATTATTAAATCTCTATATTTTCCTAGATTACTTCTTAGCATTTTAATATGAGTATCAACTGTTCTATCATCACCAAAAAAGTCGTAGCCCCATATATTTGATAAAAGTTGTTCTCTGCTTATGGCAATATTTTTATTATTAATTAAATAAGTAAGTATTTCAAATTCTTTAGGAGTAACTTCTATATCTTTTTTATCAATTTTTATAGTGTGAGATGAGAAGTTAATTAAAAGACCATTATATTCATAAACATCCATTACTTTGTTAACTCTATTAGAAATGGCTTTAATTCTGGCTACTAATTCTTTAGGTGAGAATGGTTTAGTTAAATAATCATCAATTCCAAGATCAAAACCTTTTAATTTATCAAGTTCTTCACCTAAGGCAGAAAGAACAATAGTTGGTATTTTATTTTCTTTAGGTATTTTTTCAAGCAAAGAAAAACCATCCATTTTAGGCATCATTATATCTAAAACTAGCATATCAAAGTTAGATGTATTTAATTTATCTAATGCATCAATTCCATTATTTGATTCAACTACTTCATATTTTTCATTGATTAAATATTCTTTAATTACTTCACGTATCATATCTTCATCATCAACAACTAATATTTTCATAAATCACGCTCCTTAAAATATATTATACATAAAAATGTGTTATTTAAGTGAAAAAATTTTGACAAATATTTTTATAAAGGATAAAATCATATTATAAGGTAGGGTGCAGTTATGAAAGAGAAAAAATTAGGATTTACATTGGTAGAGTTACTTGTGGCAATAGCTATTATGGGAATACTTTTAATGATAACTATTCCACAAATAATTAAGTTAAAAGATGATTATAGAAATAAAAAGTATGAGACTTATAAAGAGTCAATAGAAAGAGCAGCAAAACTATATACTGATTCTAATTCTAAAGATATGTATGGATATCAAAATAGTGGTTGTTATACTATAAATTATAGTACTTTAAAAAATGCAAATTTAATAAAAGATTTTGAGGAGAAAGATATAACTTGTTCAAATGATGATGATACTTATGTAAATGTGGTTAAAGCAGGTGATGAGTATATGTATGTTACTAATATTAGATGCTATAAAACTGGTAAGACATCACCTGTATATGAAGATGTAAAGGAAGAAAAAAATTCTTGTAAGCCAGCAGGTGATACTACATCTCCAATTATAACAGTAAATACAATTCCTGCTTGGACTCAACATAAAAATGCTAAAGTAAAAATAACAATAGAAGACAAATCTAGTAAAGATGAAGTTAATGTTGGATTAAATAAAAATATTTCTATAGAATATGTTTGGCAAAAAAATGGTGTTAATGTTGGAAATGTAAAAACAGTGAATTTTTCAAATAAGGAAATTGGTAAAAAGAAAATAACTAAAGAGATAAAGAGTAAAGATTTACCACAAGAATCAAATGAATATACGCTTGTTATAAAACCTGTAAATGTAAAAGATGCAGTAGGAAATAGTGTAACTGAAAATCAAATGTTTTCTCCATTTAGATTTGATAGCATAAAACCTGTATTAACATTAGAAAAAAATGGATCTAAATTAACTTATGGTGTAACTGATATTCCAGCAGGAATAAATAGTTATTATTTTGGAACAAAGAACTGTAAAAATGATAATTCTGTTTATATAAGTGGTAATGCTTTTTCTATAACTAAGACAATAACTGATGGTAGAAAGTATTATTTATGTGCAAAGGATCATGCTGGTAATGTTAGTGAAAAAGAAATAACTGCATATAAGAAGTGTGATAAGACAAAAGATAGTAGTTGGCAAAATGTTGGTACTTGTTCTAAGTCTTGTGGCTCAGGTGAACAAAAACAAGAAAATAAGGTTTATGATTATTACACCAATGAGTATTGTTCAACAAAAACAAGAGATGTTAATTGTAATACACAAGATTGCTGTAGTAAAACGTACGTAAAGTATGGTGATTGGAGTAGCTATAGTAAATGTACAAAATCATGTGGAACTGGTACAAAAACCAGAACGAGAAAAATGTATTATTATTCATCATATAATAATAAAAAATGTGATGAAAAAATGGAAAAAGATGAACAGAAATGCAATACTGATCCATGTTTTACAGCAACGGTATCTGGTAAATGGCAATGTGGTAGTTGTAAGGATACTTGTTCAGATGCACAAGTGTGTCATGGTGATATAATTGGTAATGTTGTTGCTCATGTATGGAAAAAAGAGATAGTAGAAAATAAGAATAATTTTGAAATCACTTTAGGCTATCATATTTATCAGGGAAAGGATACATGGATAGCAAAAGGATATCATGTAGATATAGAATGTCCAGATTGTTCTTCAAATAATAAAAAAAGATTAAAAAATGATACTGATGCTGCTTGGAGTAAGGGTTCTGATCATAAAGGAACGTATACAGTTAAAGTTCCTAAGAAAAAATCATCATATGAAATAAAATTATCAGGTAATTCATCTGATCCAGCATTTACTATGAGTTTTGGTAATGTTATTACTGTAAAATAGGTTAAGTTAATAAATACTTACCTATTTTTTTTGCATCATAAATAGTTACTGCAAATACGTTTATACTAATGGCAATAATTAGTCCCCATAATCCAATTTTTAAGTAGGATAGTAAGAATAAAAGTATACATCTGATTACTACACCAATAGTAGTTGCAATCATAGAATCACGACTTTTACCCATGGCATCTAAACTAAAGGAAAGTGGAGCTTGAATATATTGAAAAAGACAAACTGGTGCTAAGAAACGCATATAAGAAATGCCTAAATTTGTATTATAAATAAGTTTTAAAAATACATTTGGAATTATAATAAATAAAATGGTTACAGGAATACCTATTAGTAGGGAATAGAAAATAGCTTGCTTTATTTTTCTTTTGACAATTTTTATGTTTTTATTTGCATACTCTCTTGAGACAATTGGAAGAAGAGCCTGAGATATAGCCATGGTAAAAAAAGATGGTAATAAAAGCATGGGCATGACGTAACCAGATAAAATTCCATATTCATTAGTAATAAAAGAATTACTGTAACCTACTGAGAGTAAAACACTGGATAAAATGATAGGTTCTAGGAAGTATCCAATACTACCAATAAGTCTACCGGTAGTATTGGGAATACCAATAGATAGAGAATCTCTTATATAACTTCTACTAGGTATTAAGTCTTCTTTTTTTATGGAAACATTTTTTGGTAAAAAGAAAATTAGTATAAAAATAGAAATGGTTTCACTAATAATATTGGATAAAATAATAAAAGTAACAGCATAAGTTAGTCCTTTATCTATAAAAAATGGAATACCAATAATCATTAGGATTAATCTTACTATGTCTTCACATAAATTGGAAATAACATGAGGTGTCATTTTTTCTTTACCAAAAAAATAACTTCTACAAATACCTGAGATACTAGTGAATGGTATTACGAATGCAATAGCAATAATTGGAAGTAGACATCTTTTATCATGTAATAGATTATTAGATAAAAATGGTGCGATTAAAAATATTATAATAATTAAAATAATGTTTATGATAATAGAAATTGGTATTATGGAAAAGAAAAGCTTAACATTATTCTTATTGTTTTCAGCTACTAATTTAGAGAGTGCTATAGGAAGACCAAATTGACTTATTCCTATAAATAGAGAAAAAGTAGGTAAGATCATCATATATAATCCAAGACCTTCAGTACCAATAAGTCTACTCATGACTATTTTTATAACCATACCAAGTATCTTGGTAAAAAGTCCACCAATTAATAAAATAAAAACAGATTTAACAAATTTTTCTTTCATATCAAATAATATGCTGAAAGTTTAAAAAATATAAAAAAAGCTGTACTATATAGTGGGATTTATGGTATGATTGATTTATGAAAAGCAGTAAGTTATAAATGTAAATATATGTAAATCGAACAATTGTAAAAAGATGTAAATGATTAGTGTAAAGATTACAAATAATAATATGAAATTAATAATAATTATTTTTGCAAATAAATAATTATGCTAAACTTATAATTGAGGTGGAACAAATGAATGATTTAATGGAATTTTTAACATCAACAGAAATAATAGTAGTCTACATAGTAGTAGCCGTAGCATGTCTATTATGCTTTATTATTTATTTGTTAGATAAAAATTATTATAAAAGAAAACAAAAACAAAATACAAAAGAACTTAATAAGTTAGTAGAAAGTATTACGGAAGAGATAAAAATTGATAATGCTAGTAATGAAAATTCTGGAGAAGTATTTTATGAAAAACCAGTATTGGAAAAACTTGATAATAACGCTATAGAAAGTGAGCATGTGGTAGTTACACCGACTAAAGATAATGAAGCTATTATTCAACCTATTGTAACAGAAAAAATAGATACAAGCGTTATAGAAAATGATGATTCTAATCTTGAAAATTTAATATCAGAAATATCAAAGAAGGAAGAAGCTTTAGAAGAGGCAAAAGATGCAAATTTAAAATATACTGATATAGAGCCAAATCAAACGGAAGCTCAAGCTGAACTTCAAAAACTTACTGAAGCTCTTGAACAAGCTGAAGAAGAAACAAAGAATATTGATTTAACAGAATTTGAAGAAGAACAAGAACAAAATGCTATAATAAGTATTGATGAACTTATGGCTAAAACAAAGGTAATGTATGAAAATAATGAACTTGAAAAATTTAATGATGAGGGTAATGAACCAATAAGCTTAAAAGATTTAGAGGCTGCAATGGCATCAACTACTAAGAAAAATGTAGATGTTGAAAAGATAGAGCCAGTAGTATCAAAAGAGAAGATAGAACCTGTACAAGAAAGATTAGTTTTAGATGACTTTAATAATGTTAAGATAGAAGAAGAAATAATAAAGCCAAAGAAATTTAAGAGTAGTCCAGTTATTTCACCTGTTTATGGTATAGAAAAAGATACTGGTAGTAAATCAGCTACTGAGTTAGAGCTAGAAAATACTGCTAATTATGATAAATTAGATGAAGAGATTAAGAAGACAAATGAATTTTTAATGACTTTGAGAGAATTACAAAAAAAACTTGATTAAAATAGCAAGTTTTTTTAATATATAAAAGAGGTGAATTGAACATGAGACCAATAATAGGAGTTCCGTTGAGGAGTGAAGTAGATAGTGAAGGAAAGTGTTTAGAATACATATATGATATGGTTAGAAGAGCCATAATAAAAGCAAATGGAGAAGTTTTATCATTGGCACCAATTCAAGATATAAATTATTTTAAGACAAAAGGAAATGAAATTCCAAAACTTACAGATGATGAGAAGAAAAGAATAGATTTTTATTTAGATTTAATACAGGGCTTATTTATTCCTGGAGGATCAAAGTTTTGTGAATATGATAGATATTTATTAGAAAGAGCAATTGAAAAAAATATACCAGTACTAGGTGTTTGTTTAGGAATGCAATTAATGAGTTGTTACAAAGAAGATGTTATTTTAGAAAAAATAGAGGATAGTAATATAGAACATAATGTTGATTTAAGTGTTAAATATGCTCACAAGGTAAAAATAGATAGAAATTCTAAATTATATGGAATATTACAAAAGGATGAGATAAATGTAAATAGTTTTCACAATTATTCAGTAACGCCTAATGAAATTTATAAAACTGTTGCTAGAAGTGAAGATGGAATAATAGAGGCAATAGAATATCCTAGTAAAACATTTAATATAGGAGTACAATGGCATGTTGAAAAAATGTATGATTATGATGAAGATGCTAAAAAAATAATGGATTATTTTATAAAAGAGGCATCTTATAGAAAAACTATTATTACAGAAAAGGTTAGAGATTATGTTTAATTTTACAATTTAGGTATTACTATAATTATGAAAATTAAATTAGTATGATTAAAAATTTAAAACATAACTATTAAATTTTTTACTAACAGTTATACAAAAAGGGTTGATTTTAGTAAAAAGTCTAATTTTAGTATAAAAATATGTTGACAAATAAAGAAAAAATACATATAATTATAACAGTCAAAGAAAAGGAAAGCGATTTATATCCACCTGATCAGCAAATAGCGATAGGTAAAAAGCCAAAGAAATATAATGTAATATATTGATTGTTAGGTTTTTAAGTGGATATAAAAGATATATCCACTTTTCTTTTTAGACAAATATTTGGAGGTGTTATATATCGCAAAGAATAATAATAACATGTTGATTAATGATAAGATTAAAGCTCGTGAAGTTTTAGTTATTGGGCCAAATGGAGAACAAGTAGGAGTAAAGCCTATTCAAGATGCACTTACATTGGCATCATATGCAGCACTTGATCTTGTTTTGATTAGTCCAAATGCAAATCCACCTGTATGTAAGGTAATGGATTATAATAAATATCGTTATGAAAAACAAAAAAAAGAAAAAGAAGCGATGAAAAAACAAAAAGCTAACAGATCTGAGTTAAAAGAGTATCGTTTATCACCTGTTATTGATGTAGGAGATTTTGAGACAAAATTAAAAAATGCTACTAAGTACTTGCAAAAGGGTGATAGAGTAAAACTTACCATTCGTTTTAAGGGTCGTCAAATGGCTCATACAGAATTAGGTAAGGAAGTTCTTGAACGATTTGCATCTAGAGTTGAAGATTATGCGGATATAGATCAAAAGCCTAAACTAGATGGTAGAACAATGACTTGTGTTCTAGCACCAAAGAAAAATAAATAGTAGGAGGAAAGAAAATGCCAAAAATTAAAACACATAAGGGTACAGCAAAAGTTGTAAAAGCTCGTAAGAATGATTACAAAATAGGACGTCCTGGAAGTCGTCATAATACTGGAAAGAAAACAACAGCAGCAAATAGAAAGAATAGAAAAGGATCTTTATTAAGTAAACAAGATCAAAATAGATTAAAAAATATAATCTAAATATATTAGAGGAGGAATAAAAAATGGCAAGAGTAAAAAATGGAGCAGTAACAAAGGCTCGTCATAAAAAAGTATTAAAACAAGCTAAAGGTTACTTTGGAAGTAAACATAGACTTTATAAAACAGCAAAAGAACAATTAATGCATTCAGGACAATATGCATTTAGAGACAGACGTCAAAAGAAAAGAGAATTCAGAAAATTATGGATTACAAGAATTAATGCAGCATGTAGACAAAATGATATTAGTTATTCAAGATTTATAGAAGGATTAACAAAAGCAGGTGTTGAAGTTAACCGTAAAATGTTATCAGAAATAGCAATAAATGATCCAAAAATGTTTACAGAACTAGTAAAAGTTGCAAAAGATGGTAAAGCTGGAAAGATAAAAGCAGCTGAAGAAGTATCATCTAAAGAAATTACATTAAAGAAAACTTCATCAAACAGTACTAAAAAAACTACTGAAAAGAAAGAAGTTAAAGCTGTAGAAGAGAAAAAAGAAGAATCTAATGATGTAGATTTATCAAAATTAACTTTAGCAGATTTAAAAAAAGCAGCAAAAGAAGCTGGAGTTAAGGGATATTCTACAATGAAAAAAGCTGAATTAGTTGAAGCTTTATCAAAATAAAAATAAACATACTAATGAATTTACTTATCTAGTGCCAATAGGTGATGAGTATTAGAAATTAGTAGAAGAAAAACGAAGGAGAAAAATATGACAATAGTATCAATGAATTATTTATTAGAAGCTGGTGTTCATTTTGGACATCAAAAAAGAAGATGGAATCCAAAAATGAAGGAATACATCTATACAACAAGAGATGACATTTATATAATTGATTTACAAAAAACTGTAAAAAAATTAGAAGAAGCTTATAATGCAATGAAAGAAATTGCAGAAGCTGGTGGAAAAGTTTTATTTGTAGGAACTAAAAAACAAGCACAAGAGGCAGCAGAAGAATCTGCAAAACGTACTAATATGTACTTTGTAAATGAAAGATGGTTAGGTGGAACTTTAACTAATTTCAAAACTATTCGTTCAAGAGTAAGAAGAATGGATGAAATAGATAAAATGGAGATTGATGGTACATTTGAAGCTTTACCAAAAAAAGAAGTTATTAAAATTAAAAAGGAATATGCTAAGCTTGATAAGAATTTAAGAGGAATTCGTGAAATGAAGAGATTACCTCAAGCATTAGTAATAGTTGATCCTAGAAAAGAAGAAAATGCTATTAAAGAAGCTCGTATATTAGGAATTCCAGTGTTTGGTATAGTAGATACTAACTGTGATCCAGATTTAGTAGATTATGTAATTCCTGGAAATGATGATGCAGTTAGAGCTGTTAAGTTATTAATTGGTGCTTTAACAAATGCTATTGCAGAAGTTAATGGAAATGAAGTGATAGAATATGTTAATGATGATGATAAAAACAAAATGGCTAAAAAACAAGCAGTAAAAGAAGAAAAGAAACAAGAGGTAAAAACTGTAGAAGTTAAGGAAGATAAAAAAGAAGTTATAGAAGAAGATTTAACTAAATTAACTTTGGCTGATTTAAAAGAGAAGGCAAAAGAAGCTGGGGTTAAAGGATACTCTACAATGAAAAAAGCTGAATTAATAGAAGCTTTATCAAAATAATTATGATAAAATATTAATAAGGAAGGGTGGAAGGTGTTTTCACTCTTTCTTTGTATAAAAACAACTTAAGGAGGATATTAAATGATTAAAGCAAGTGATGTAAAAGAGTTAAGAGAAAAAACAGGAGCAGGAATGCTAGATTGTAAGAAAGCTTTAGAAGCTAATAATGGTGATATGGAGAAATCAATTGATTGGTTAAGAGAAAAGGGTATTGCTAAAGCTGCTAAGAAAGAGTCTAGAATTGCTGCAGAAGGATTAACTGAGGCAACAACTGATGGAAATAATGCTGTTATTTTAGAAGTAAACTGTGAAACAGATTTTGTTGCACAAAATGATGAATTTAAGAAATTGGTTAGTTCTATAATGAAAACTTTATTGAATAATGATGCTAAAACAGTTGAAGAGGCAAATGAATTAACTATTGTAGATGGTAGTGAAACAATTGGGGATGCAATCGTTAATTTTACAGCTAAAATAGGAGAAAAAATTAGTTTTAGAAGATTTGAAAAAGTTACAAAAACTGATTCACAAAATTTTGGAATATATTCTCATATGGGAGGTAAAATCACTTCATTGGTAGTTTTAGATGGAGCTTCTGCAGAAGTTGCAAAGGATGTAGCTATGCATGTAGCAGCAATGAATCCAACTGCTGTTAAGAGAGATGAAGTACCTGCTGAACTTGTAGAAAGAGAATCTCACGTAATTAAAGAACAAGTAATGCAAGAAGGAAAACCAGAAGCTATAGCTGAAAAAATGGTTACAGGAAGACTTAATAAATTTTATAAAGAAATTTGTCTTGAAGAACAAGCATTTATTAAGGATTCAGGAATGTCAGTATTAGATTATGTAAAATCAAATAACGGCTCAATTGTTAAAATGGTAAGATTTGCTGTTGGTGAAGGAATTGAGAAAAAAGAAGAAGACTTTGCTAGCGAAGTAATGAGCCAAATAGAAAACGCATAATTTAATTAGTAGGAGTAGACATGAAAAAAGTAGTTTTATTACTAGTTACTGCAGTAGCAATAACAACAATGTCTGGGTGTTCGGTAAAGAAAACAGAAAAGGTAACAGATGCTGAAAAATTTTCAGATGAATATTCTGTTTCTAAGGATAATCCATTTAAATATATTGATATAGATCAAGTGCTAGATATTATAGAAAATAAATCAGGTATAATATTTTTTGGAAATCCAGATTGTGAATGGTGTAGTGCAACAGCAACAATTTTAACGGAAGCTTTAAAATATAAAAATGTTGATAATGCATATTATTATAATCCAAAATCAATTAAGGAAAAAGATACAAAAGAATATAAAAAATTAATAGATCTTTTAAAAGATTATTTACCAAAGAATGAAAATGATGAGGCTGATCTTTATCTACCGGATGTATACTTTATTAAAAATGGTAAAGTAATAGGTCATAATAATGATACTGCTACTATGGAAGGTAGCTTAGATGAGGCTCTAAGTGATAAAACAAAAAAGGAGCTAAAAAGTAAATATTTGGATTTAATAAGTGAATACAATATTAGAGAATGTACTGACACTAGTTGTTAGTACATTTTTTTATGTAAAGTGAAAATAATAATTGTAAAAATCTATTGTGCAGTTAGAAAAATATGTTAATATTTAATTATATAAGGAGTGTTGTTATGATGAGGGAAAATAATAGTAAAAAAGAAAAAGTTTTAAAAATAATAATAGTGATACTTACAATTTTATTAGTAGCGTGTATTTCTTATATTACTTATGATTATGTAATGGTAGATACTTTACCAATGAGAAAAACGCCAAGAAAAATAAAAGGAGTTTCTGATGTTATAGTTACAAAAGATGATGAAGATTTAATGCTTAAAATTGCAAGAGCAATGTATAATGATAAAAATATTACAAAATTTAATGATTTAGATGATCAAACTAAATTAAATATAGCTATTACTTTGTCAGGTGAATCAATTGAGAAAGTAACTGGTGATAAATTAATTTCAACGATAAAGAAATATTATGGCGAAGATGCTAAATTAAATTTGGTAGATTATAAGTGTACTGCTCATTATGATATAAATGGATCAGATATACTGTATAAGTATAATAGTAAGACTGATAAATACATTTATAATGAAGAACATTATGGTCATGGTGGTTCAACTGATCCTAGTGAACCTGTTCATTACTTAGGAGAAGATAGTTACTCAGTAAAGGGCAATACAATCTATTTTAAAGTAGGTGTTTTCTATACGGAAAATTATTGTTATAGTGATATATGTTATCCTGTTACAAATATGAAAATATATAAAACATATAATGCTGCTAAAAACAAACTAAATCCAATAATAGATGCTGTTAATAATGATGGTTATTGTACAAAAAATAATGACTTTTCTGATCAGGTAACTAAAGCCTATGATTGTGATAATGATAAAATATTTTTGGGTTTGAAGAATGATTTAAATACATATACTTTTGAATTTACAAAATATGGAGATAATTTAATATTTAATA
>CAJMSU010000006.1 GCA_905216155.1 uncultured bacterium | reverse complement strand
AACCAGAAGTAGTAATGCCACAAATGGAAACACCTGTACAACCAGAAGTAGTAATGCCACAAATGGAAACACCTGTACAACCAGAAGTAGTAATACCTCAAGTAGAAGCACCTGTGCAACCAGAAGTAGTGAAGCCACAAATGGAGGCACAAGTACAACCAGAAATGGCAATGCCACAAATGGAAACACCTGTACAACCATCACAAAAAGAACCAGTAATATATGGAGGAGCAAGTCCTATTGTAAATAATATTGATTTTCATCAAGAATCACATCAAATATATGGAGGAGCTAATCCATTGGAAAATACACAATCAATTCCAATTTCAAATATAGCAGGACCTAATGCAACACAAGTACAAACACCAACAGAAGCCCCTACTATGATAACACCACAAATTGATACAATAAATAATCAACAATAGTAATAGGAAATTAAAATGAATAAAGAAATAGATTTAACTCTAAAACTATTGACAATAATGCTACTATTAATATCACTAATAGTAGCTATATTATCATTTAATATAAATAAATTAGGTGTAATAAGTATTAATAATTATAGTTTAGTAATGCCTAAGGCAAAAGAAAATAAAAAAATAAAAACAAACGATTTATTTATTACAAAAAAAATAGGAATAAGCCAAATAAAAGTAAATGATGAAGTTGCCTATATTGATATAGAAGATAATAAAAGTATCCAAAAAATAGGTAAAGTAAAAAGTATAAATATAACAAAAACAAATACACATATATATAATATTAATAATAAAAGAATTGATAGTAGCTGTATAATAGGAGTATATAAATATAAAATCCCATTTTTAGCTAAGATAATAAGTATCTTACTAACTAAAAAAGGATTTCTATTAACAACAGTTTTACCGTTATTCATAATCTCTATATACAGATTAATCTATCTTTTATTAAATATAAACAAAAATTGACTATTATATAGTCTTTTTCTTTTGTTTTAAAAATAAAGATGTTATAATTGAACTAGGGTGGTAAATATGAAAAAAATAGCAATACTTTCATTACATATGGGTTATGGAGGAGTAGAAAAATCAATAGCATCACTTGCTAATATATTATGTGAAAAATATGAAGTAGAAATAGCCTGCACATACAAATTATATGATAAACCAGCTTTTTATTTAGATGAAAGAGTAAAAGTTAAATACTTAGTTGAAAACTATCTACCAAATAAAAAGGAATTCAAAAAAAGTCTTTCAAATCTAAACTTAATAAAAACACTTAAAGAAGGAATAAAAGCTTGTAAAATATTATATTTACGTAGAAAAACTATGGTTGATTATATAAAAAAATCAGATGCAGATGTAATTATTTCTACAAAAGATATTTTTGATCGTTGGTTAGGAGATTATGGTAAAAAAGATACAATAAAGGTAGGTTGGGAACATAATCATCACCATAATAATAAAAAGTATGCATTAAATATTATCAAATCTTGTTGGAACCTAGATTACTTAGTACTAGTATCAAAAGATCTAAAAAAATTCTATAAAAAAGAAATGATAAAGTCTAAATGTAGCTGTGTATATATTCCAAATATAATAGAAAAAATGCCTAAGAGATTAGCAAAACTAGAAAATAAGAAACTAATATCAGTAGGAAGACTTTCTAAAGAAAAAGGATATATGGATCTACTTAAAATTTATAATTTTATAGAAAAAAAACATCATGATTGGACATTAGACATAATTGGTGATGGAACTGAACGTGAAAGTTTAGAAAAATATATAAAAAATAATCATTTAGAAAACAAAGTAATTCTTCATGGTTTTCAAAACAAAGAATATATTGATAAAATGTTATCTCAATCATCAATATACATTATGACTTCATTTACAGAATCATTTGGAATAGTCCTAATTGAAGCTATGTCACATGGTCTACCATGCATTGCCTTTTCATCAGCAGAAGGAGCAAGGGAAATTATTTCATCTGGTAAGAATGGATATTTAATAAAAAATAGAAATTTCAAAGCAATGATTAAAAAAATAGAAGATTTAATGAAAAGTGTTGATATAAGAAAAAGTTTAGGAAAAGCAGCTAGGTATTCATCTAAAAAATATACAAGTGATGTAGTAAAAGAAAAATGGTATAAACTAATAGAAAAGAAGTGATATATGATGAAAAAAAGAGTTTTGTTCATAGCATCAACTGGTGGCCATTTAAATGAAATGATGCAACTAAGTCCACTATTTAAAAAATATGATTACAATATAATTACAGAAAAAACAAAATCAAATATAAGCCTTAAGAAAAAATATAAAAATAGAATTGGCTATTTAGTATATGGAACTAAAGATCATAAATTAACATATCCATTCAAACTAATATATAATTGCTTCAAAAGTCTATATTATTATTTAAAATTTCATCCTGACTATATAATTACAACAGGAGCTCATACAGCAGGACCCATGTGCTATATAGGAAAAATATTTGGTAGTAGAATAATTTATATTGAGACATTTGCAAATATTAATACTAAAACTATAACAGGAAAATTAGTTTATCCAGTAGCAGATAAATTTATAGTTCAATGGCGTCCAATGAAAAAATTATATAAAAATGCAGAGTATGGAGGTTGGATATATTAATGATACTAGTAACATTAGGAACTCAAGATAAAGACTTTTCTAGATTATTAAAAGCTATAGATAAACTAATTGATAAAAAAGTAATAAAAGAAAAAGTTATAGTACAAGCTGGTTATACTAAATATAAATCAAAAAATATGCAAATATTTGACTTAATAGATCAAGAAGAATTAGAAAATCTAACAGATAAATGTTCTCTATTAATAACTCATGGTGGAGTAGGATCTATATTAATGGGAATTAAAAAAAATAAAAAAATAATAGCAGCAGCTAGATTATCAAAATATAAAGAGCACACAAATGATCATCAAAAAGAAATAATAAAAGAATTTGTAAAAGATGGCTACATTAAAGAACTAAAAAACTTTAACAAATTAGAAGAAGTAATAAAAGAGACAAAAAAATTCAAACCAAAAAAATTTGAATCCAATACGAATAACTTTATAAGTTTAGTAGATAATTATATAGAAGGGGATAATCACATATCTTGGTATAACAAATATAAAGAAGTATTATTGTATCTTCTTTTTGGAGGACTAACCACAATAGTCAATATATTAACATTTTACATATTTAGAAAATTAAATGTAGAATTATATATATCAAATATAATTGCTTGGATAATCTCAGTATTATTTGCATTTATAACTAATAAATTATTTGTATTTGAAAGTAAAAATAAAACAAAAAAAGAAAATATAAAAGAAATTACAAGCTTTTTTGGATTTAGACTATTATCCCTAGTATTTGATATGGGATCTATGTTTTTATTAATTAATATTTTAAAAATAAATGATTTATTATCAAAAATATTTGCTAATATATTAGTTATAATTTTAAATTATATATTTTCAAAACTATTTATTTTTAAAAAGTAAGGAGTAAGCATGAAAAAAGAAAAAATATCAATAATAGTACCATGTTATAATGAGGAGGCATCTCTTCCAATATTTTATGAAGAAATAACAAAAATAGCTAAAAAAATGAATAAACAAGAATTTGAATTTCTATTTGTAAATGATGGCAGTAGTGACAAAACACTAGAAATATTAAGAGAATTAGCAAAAAAAGATAAAAGAGTAAGATATATATCATTCTCTAGAAATTTTGGTAAAGAAGCAGCCATGTATGCAGGATTAGAAAACGTAACAGGCGACTATTCAGCTATAATGGATGCTGACATGCAAGATCCACCAGAAATGATAGAAAAAATGTATAATGAAATAAAAAAAGAAAATTATGATTGTGTAGCACTATGCAGTCCAAATCATAGAGACTATAGTCCATTAAGAAAATTTTTCACAGCATGTTGGTATAAACTAATAGGAAAAATATCATCAACTCCACAAATACCCGGAGCAAGAGATTTCAGATTAATGAAGAAAAAAATGGTAGATTCAATAGTTAATATGAAAGAATATAATAGGTATTCAAAAGGAATATTCTCATTTGTAGGTTTTAAAACAAAATGGATAGAATATGAAACACCAGAAAGAGTAGCAGGAACATCAAAATTTAACTTCTGGAAATTATTTAGATATGCACTAGAAGGAATATTAGCTTTTTCAACAACACCTTTAGTAATATCAGCAGTAGTAGGATTAATATTTTGTTTAATAGCATTTATTGCCATAATAGTAATAATAATAAAAACACTAGTATTCACAGATCCAGTAGGAGGATGGCCAAGTCTTGCCTGTATCATAATATTTGTAAGTGGAGTACAACTGTTTTTCCTAGGAATAATAGGAATGTATTTATCTAAATTATATTTAGAAGTAAAGAAAAGACCAATCTATATAATACAAGAAGAGGAAAAAGATATAATATAACCTCTTTTTCTTTGCAAAAAAATATAAATTTGTTAAAATAGTTATATAAAATAAGAAGGTGAAAACATGAAAAGTAGTAATAAGAAAGTAAAAATATTATCACTAACTGGTACTACTATGATAATATCAGGTCTTATAGCAAACTTTTTCATAGGTTTTCAACAAGATAAAGTTGCAACAGCAAGTAGAATGAATGATGTAATCAATTTATATAAACCATTCACAAGTAATATAGAAAAATTTAATCAACTAAGAGATGATTTATATATAAATGTATTTTCAGAAATCTATTATGATAACCTAAACGAAAACATCTTAAACATTAAAGAAAAATTAAAAGAATACGAAAACTTAACTGATGAAGTAATAAAAGATGCCAAAACATTAGAAAGCTACTGTACTAACGTATATTATACTAAATCTAGTGTAAATACTAAATGTAATAATTATAAAATAAATTATGAAAAAACAGTTAATTATTTTGTTAGTGATATAAAAAAGGTAAATGACGTAATAGAAAAGTACAATAATTATCAAATGCAAGAAAATAACAAATTAGATCTATATAAAACAAATAAAAAATATATAGATTGTAATAAAGATAGAAAGTATGAAGGTAAAGATGAATAAAGATATTAAAAAAAATAGTAAGAGAAAAAAATTAATAATTACATTAAGCAGCATATTTATTTTGCTTATTATTGCAATACTATTTTTATTTTATGGACCATGGAGTGGCTTTAGAAATTTTTGGATTACAAGTAGTATGACTACAATGTCACATCAGTATTTAGCAACATCCATCTATAGTGAAGAAACTATAAAAAAAGTATTAGAAGAAAATAAAATAATTGAATCTATTGATACTACTGATACCAATCTAATTAAATTTAAAAAATATAATAAAAATATGCAAATCTTTAAAAATAAATATGAAAAAGAAATATTAACTAAATCTAATAATGATTTATATAAATTAATAAAAATCTCTGGTAAAGGATATCAAGGCTTTTTAGTAGCAATTTATGATCCATCAAAAATAGAACTCGCAACATCGAAATATTTAGGTGAAAAAGGTGAAAATATATTAACTATATCTAAAAGAGAAAACGCCAAAGTTGCTATTAATGCAGGTGGATTTTATGATCCTGATTGGAATTCTAATGGAGCTATTCCACATGGAACTGTAATAAAAAATGGAAAGATTGTAAGTGACTTTAAAGATGCTGGTATGGCAGGTGGATTTATTGGTTTTACAAATGATAATAAATTGTTGCTTGGTAAAATGAGTAAAGAAGAAGCTCTAAATAAAGGATATAGAGATGCTATAGAATTCGGACCATTTCTAATAATAAATGGAAAAAGTTCATTTGTAAAAGGAAATGGTGGTTGGGGAATAGCACCAAGAACAGCTATTGGTCAAAGAAAAGATGGAATAGTTTTATTCTTAGTAATAAATGGACGTCTTCCAAATAGTATAGGAGCCGATATGGCTGATTTAACAGAAATTATGGAAAACTATGGTGCCTATAATGCTGCTAATTTAGATGGTGGTTCATCAAGTGAATTAGTAATAGAAAACAAAATAATAAATACCCCAGTAGCATCAGGAACAAATGGACTAAGAGACATGTCAACATTTTTTATTGTAAAGTAATTTTTACGTAAGAAAAACACATTAAATTAGAATAGCTTTATAAAATTTAAAACTATGTAATTGCACAAATATATGCTATAATTAAAATATAAATTAGAAAGAGGTGCATATTTATATGATATACATACTAGAAACAACTTGTTCTGATTATGGACTTGCAAGAATTTTATACACAGTAAAAAAAGGATTAAATCTAATTCAATTAATGGGACCAATACTAGCAATGCTTGCTCTTTATATAAATTTTACAAAACTAACTGCAAACCCAGAAGAAAAAAAATATAAGAAAGGTATTATAAATACCCTAGTAGCAACATTACTTTTATTCTTTGTACCTATACTAGTAAATATAACAATGACAGTTTTAAATAATTCAGGTATCAAAGGTACAAATAATATTCCAAAATGTTGGGTAGATGCTGAAAAAACATATAATAAAATAAAAAATAATAGTAACGGTTATGTAGATGTAACTGAAGGTGATGATAAATATAAAGAAGCTAAATAAAACTTCTTTTTTTCTTGAAAGCATATAATAAGTCTGATATAATTTATTAGGAAGTAAGAGGATTAAGTATTATGAAAAAGAATAAAAAAGGAAAAGTTAAAAAAACAAAAAAACCGATGCACAAAAAAGAATTTATATTTAATATTATAAGCCTAATAATTGTAATATTAATTTGTCTATATTTTGGAGTAAGAGGTTTTTATTATTATGGAAAACAAAACGCAACAATAAATAAAGAAACTTCAACACTCGCTGCTGAAGTGATAAAAAATAACACTATAACAAAGGAAGAAACGGGTCTTCATCAAGATGAAAATGGTTATTACTTTAAGGGAAAAGTTACTAATAATTATGTAAAATTTGCTAACAGATACTTTAGAATTATAAGAATAAATAATGACAATACTACAAAATTAATAAGTGAGGATGTAGCAGCATCATTTCCATGGGGTGATGAAGAAAGCTATCAAAAATCAAATTTGTCTCTATGGCTAAACAAAACAGAAAATGAATATTCTGGAGTATATTATGACACAATTCCAAATCAAAACAAATTTCTAGTAAAAACAGAATATAGTGAAGATACATTAGAAAGTTCTAAAGTAAAACAACAAAAGGAAAAAGAAAAGGCGTATATCTCAACATTAACAATAAATGATTATATAATGGCATCAGGAAAAAATTCATACTTAAATAATAGTAAATATTTCTGGCTTTTAGGTCTTGATAATGATAAAATGAACCTATATGTCAATGAAGAAGGAAGTGTAGAATCTTCAACATCATATGAAAGCTATGGAGTAAGAGCAGTTATTACATTTAAAAAAGATATAAAGATATCTGCTGGAGATGGATCATTATCTAATCCATATGTAATTGATCAAAAAAATGATATTAATTACGTTGATAGTTATGTTAAATTAGGAAATGATACCTGGAAAGTATATCAAGATAAATCTAATGTCTTAAAATTATCATTAGATGGTTACGTTCAAGATAAAACAGGTGAATATCAAGCAGCATTTAGTAACAAATCATCTTTATATGATCCACTAAATAGATATAATATTGCCTATTACTTAAATAAAACATATTACAGTAATCTATCTTATAATAATCTAATCCTAGAATCAAACTTTAATATTGGTGAAATCAGTGCTGATGAAGGATATAGTTATTTAAATATTTATAAAGATAGTATTAGTAATAAAGTAGGACTTTTAAATATATTTGATTACAATACTAATACAAATTTATCTGACTACTATTTCTTAAATAAAACATCAACCGTAGGAAGTATGGCCTATATTTATAGTAATACAGGATTATTAGAAGAAGATGAAGTAACAACAAAAAAACACGTAGTACCTACAATTTCAATTGACAAAAATATATTAAAACAAGGAACAGGTAGTAAAGAAGATCCTTATAGAGTGGAGTAATATTATGAAAATAAAAGAAAAGTTGAAAAAAATTAAAATAGATAAATCAACAATTGGAATAGTTTTTCTAGATATTTTAGTAATTGTTGCTATAGTTATGATAAATACAACAAAATTTAAAAATTTCTGGATACCAACAGCAATGACCACAATGACACACAAATATTTAGCATATACTCTATATAGTGAAGAAACAGTTAATAAAATAATGAGTGAAAATTATATAGAAGAATCAACAGAAAAAATTAATCTTGATGATATAGTTATTGGTGATAATAAAGAAAAAAGTCATTATAGTTCAAAGTATGAAAAAGAATTATTCACAAGAGATGAAGGTAATGAAGTTTATAAAATAATAAGATTAGAAGAAAAAAAATTCAAAGGATATTTAACTGTTATTTATGATCCTTCTGATGTAGAACTTGCAACACCTAAAAAATTAGGAAAAATGGGAGCATCTGTTAATACATTATGTAAAGAAAATAATGGATTAGTTGGAATTAATGGTGGAGGTTTCGAAGACTTAGATGGTTGGGGAAATGGTTCTATTCCATATGGTTCTATTATAAAAGATGGAAAATTAATTTGGACACATCCAGGTGGCTCTGGACAATTAATTGGCTTTACAAAAGAACATAAAATGTATTTAACAGATAAAACTCCAGAAGAAGCAATAAAAGATGGAATGGTAGATGCTGTAGAATTCGGTCCAAACTTAATAGTAAATGGAAAAGTTACTAAAATCCATGGAGATGGAGGTTGGGGAACAGCTCCAAGAACAATAATTGCTCAAAGAAAAGATGGTATAGTACTATTCTTAATTATCGAAGGAAGACTTCCAGGATATAGTATTGGTGCAACTATGAATGAATCAATTGAAATATTACTTAGATATAAAGCATATAATGCAGCAAACCTAGATGGAGGAGCATCATCAACTATGTCTGTAAATGGTAAACTTTATAATAGACCATCAGCAGGAGCATCATATGGTGGTAGAACAGTTTCTAATGCTTGGATTGTTACAAACAAAAATAATAAAGCAGTACCAACTAAATAAGGAGAAAATCTATGAATAAAAAGATCAAAGTAGTAATAATAGTTTTATTGATATTAGCTGTTACCTTAATACTAGGATCTTTTTTCTTTTCTTATTGTAAAGAAAAAGAAATAAAAAAAAGAAAAGAAGAAGATAAAAAAATAGTAAATGAAATAAAACATCATTATAATAACTATGTTAAAACAACGAAAGATACCTATATTTATATAAAAGAAGAAAGCAAATATAAAAAAATAGGATCTATAACAAAAGATGAACAACTAGTTTTAAAAAATCAAAAAATAACTAAAAACACTAAATATTTTCAAATAGATAAATTAGATTTTTATATAAAATATAATGATGTAGAAAAAATAGATACCATTAATCAAAAAGATGAAAGATATAAACACTACATACCATTTAATGAAAATGTTATTACTAAGGAAAAAGTTAAACTTTATAAAGATGATAAACTAATATTTGAACTATATAAATCACTTGATTTACCTATTATAATAAAAGATGATAACGGATATTATGTAGAGTATTATGATGAGTTATATTTAATAAAAAATGAAGATGTAGAAAAAACATATGCAAAAGAAAATACAAAAGAAGAGGCAGCAACAGAAATTGCAACTACTGTTTATCACTTCATATATAAAGAAGGAGATACAAGTTGTAATGAAATGATATGTCATAGTGAAAATCAAGTAAGAAGTCATTTTGATTATTTAAAAAGCAACAATTATTTCACTTTAACAACTAAAGAATTAGAATTATTTATTGATAGTAAAATTAGACTTCCTAAAAATAGTGTCTTATTAACAATAGATGATGGCGCAAGAGCCCAAAACTTTATTCCTATATTAGAAGAATACAAAATAAACGCCACTTTATTTTTAATAACATCATGGTATGATAAAAAAGATTATCTATCGAACTATCTAGAGGTAGCATCACATTCTAATGATTTACATAATCCTGGAAAATGTCCTGGAGGACAAGGTGGCCCAATAAAGTGTTTAGATAGAACTACTTTATTAAATGATTTAAAAACAAGTAGAGAAAAACTAGATCAAACAGAGGCCTTTTGTTTCCCATTCTATGAATATAATGATTATGCACTTAGTATAGTAAAAGAAGCCGGTTTTAAAATAGCATTTATTGGTGGAATGAAAAAAGTAAGGCCAGGAATAGATAAATTTAAAACACCAAGAATATCATTAAATAACAAAACTACTCAAGAAGAGTTCGCAAATTATATTAAATAGTAGAAAAAATAAATAAATTTGTTATAATATTAGTAGGTGATATTATGAATAAAAAAGGATTTACTTTAGTTGAGTTATTAGCGACAATTGCAATAATGGGTATAATGTCAGGAATTGCTATAATGGGAGTAGGAAGAATAATAAGAAGATCAAGAATAAATTATTATAAAGCAGAAAAAAATATGATTGAAATAGCAACAAAAAATTATTTTGCTGATCATAGATCACTTCTTCCTAAAAAAGCAAATCAATCAAGAGAAATTTATGTAGAAACATTATTGACTACTAAATATTTAGAAA
The DNA here is from genome assembly GCA_905216155.1 of uncultured bacterium. GTDB lineage: Bacteria > Bacillota_I > Bacilli_A > RF39 > UBA660 > CAJMSU01. The sequence continues at coordinate 51,573 of CAJMSU010000006.1, read as the reverse complement.
AAGAGCCAATGTCTCACAATAACGAAACCACATGCCTATCATCTGGAGAAAACAAAAGTAAAATTACAATAAAAAAAATAAGTAAAGATAAGTATGAATATAAAGTTTATTTATATTGTAAAGGAATTGATGAAAAATTATCTAATGGGAGTTAACTAAATTCTAGTTAATTCTTTTATTATTTTAGCTTTTGCTATATAATTATAATAGTAAAAGACTAACAGGAGGGAATATATGAAAAAAATAATGGATGGAAATGAAGCATGTAGTTATGTTTCATACAATTTTACAGAAGTAGCAGGAATATATCCTATAACGCCAGCCTCAACAATGGCAGAATTGACTGATAAATGGAGTAGTGAAAACAAAAAAAATTACTTTGGTATGCCAGTTAAAGTAGTAGAGATGGAGTCAGAAGCAGGAGCAGCTGGAATGATTCATGGTTCTCTACAATCAGGATGCTTAACTACAACATATACAGCAAGCCAAGGACTACTTTTAATGATACCAAATATGTACAAAATAGCAGGAGAATTATTACCTTGTGTTATAAATGTAGCAGCAAGAAGTCTAGCAACTCATGCCTTATCAATATTTGGTGATCATCAAGATATTTATGCTACTAGACAAACAGGATTTGCTCATCTAGCATCATCATCAGTTCAACAAGTTATGGATTTAACAGGTGTCGCCCATCTTTCTGCTATAAAAGGTAGAGTACCATTCGTAAACTTCTTTGATGGATTTAGAACAAGTCATGAACTACAAAAAGTAGAATTAATAGATACCGATAAATTGAAATATTTAATAGATCAAAAAGCCCTACAAGAATTTAGAGAAAGATCCCTTAATCCACAAGCGCCAGTAACAAGAGGAACTGCTCAAAATGAAGATATATACTTTCAAGCAACAGAAGTTAGAAATGAATATTATGATAAACTTCCTGATATAGTAAATTCTTATATGCAAGAAATAAATAAAATAACAGGAGAAAATTATGCACCATTTTCTTATTATGGAAATCCTCAAGCTACTAAAGTAATTGTTGCTATGGGTTCAGTATGTGAAACTATAAAAGAAACAATCGATTATTTAATAAAAGAAAAAGGAGAAAAAATAGGTCTTATAGAAGTTCACTTATATAGACCATTTAGTACAAAATATTTCTTAAAAGCTCTACCTAAGTCAGTTAAAAAAATAGCAGTCTTAGATAGAACTAAAGAACCAGGATCAGCAGGAGAACCTCTTTACTTAGATGTAGTTAAGACTATAAAAGAAAAAGAAGCAAAGGTTAGTGTTATTGGAGGAAGATATGGTTTATCTAGTAAAAATACAACACCAGCTATGATAAAAGCAGTATTTGATTTTCTAGATACAAGAGATAATCATTCAAATTTTACAGTAGGAATCAATGATGATATAACAAATCTTTCTATTAAGTATGATGAAAAATTTAAAATACCATCTAAAAATGTAGAATTTTTAATTTATGGATATGGCAGCGATGGAATGGTTAGTGCTTCAAAAGATATAATGAAAATAACAGGTTCTTACACAAGAGCCTATGTTCAAGGGTATTTTCAATATGATTCAAAAAAATCAGGTGGTATAACTATCTCTCATTTAAGATTTGGTAAATCACCTATAAGATCAACATATTATGTAGAAAAGCCATCACTAGTAGTTTGTACAAAAGAGTCATACCTAAAAAAACTTCATATGTTGGATAAAATCCAAAGAAATGGAATATTCTTATTAAATACAAATAAGAAAAAAGATAAAATTCTATCAGAAATGACAAGTCATGATAAAGAAATATTAAAAACAAGAAATATAAAATTCTATATAGTAGATGCCAATAAACTAGCACTTGATGCCAATATACCAGGAAAAATAAGCACAATAATGGAAACACTAATTTTCAAATTAGGAAAAATTATGGACTTTGACTTCACAGTAAATAAAATAAAAGAAAATGTTGCTTTAAAATTTGCTAATAAAAGTGGAGATATTATCAAAAAGAATATTATGGCAATCGACTCTGCAATAGATAGTCTAGTAAAAGTACCAGTTCCAAATGTTGATTATGTGGAAGAAGTTACCAAGAAAAAAAATATTTTTGAAATAATTAATAGTATGGAAGGTAACTCATTACCAGTAAGTAGTTTTATAAAGTCACCAGATGGAACATTTGAAGCAGGAACCACAAAAAATGAAAAAAGAGATACAGCAGACTTTGTACCATGTTATTTAAAAGATAATTGTATTTCATGTAATTTATGTTCTATGGTATGCCCACATGCCGTAATTAGACCATTCCTATTAAATGAAAAAGAAGAATTAGATGCTCCAGAAAGCGTAAGAAATAATCTAATACCTGCAAATATAAAAGATGAAAACCTAAAATTTACAATAGGTATAAGTATTCCTGATTGTACTGGCTGCGGCTTATGTAGTGAAGTGTGTCCAGGAAAAAAAGGTGCTAAAGCCCTAATTATGAAAGCAAAAGAAAGTATAGAACAAGAGAAAAAAGAAGAGTATAAATATCTATTTGAAGAAGTAAAAGAAAAACATGTTATGCCAACAAACACTGTCAAAGGTAGTCAATTTAGAACTCCAAAATTTGCTTTTTCAGGAGCATGTGCTGGATGTGGAGAGACTCCATATTTAAAACTATTAACTCAGTTATTTGGAGATAATTTAGTAATAGCTAACGCAACAGGATGTTCATCAATTTATGGTGCATCAACACCATCAACACCATATACAGTTCCATGGGCAAATTCACTATTTGAAGATAATGCCGAATTTGGATATGGTATGAAAATTGCTGATATTGCCCAAAAAAATAGAATCAAAAATATAATAGCCGAAAATATAAAATTAGTAAAAAATAGTGAAAAAGATATATATAAAAACTATGTTAAAGAAATAAATGAAAAAACAGCAAACGATTTACTAGAAGTAATTGATGATACTAAAATAGAAGAATTAAAAAACTTAAAACAGTTTGTAGCACCTAAATCAATTTGGATGGTAGGTGGAGATGGTTGGGCCTATGATATAGGATATAATGGTATAGACCATATCTTATCAAATAAAGAAAATGTAAATATTTTAGTATTAGATACAGAAGTATATTCAAATACAGGAGGGCAAGCATCAAAATCCACAAGAACTGGTGCCATAGCAAAATTCGCCTCATCAGGAAAACAAACAGAAAAAAAAGATTTGGCAAAAATGGCTCTTAACTATCCACATGTTTATGTTGGAACCATTTCTCTAGGTGCCAATCCACAACAAGCAATAAAAGTTTTAAAGGAAGCTGAAAGTTATAATGGACCATCAATTGTAATTGCTTATGCTCCATGTATAGCTCAGGGAATTATAAAAGGAATGAAAAATAGCATTAATGAAGAAAAAAATGCAACTTTATCAGGATATTTTCCAATATTTCACTATAATCCAATAACTAAAGAATTTAAAATGGATAGTAAAGCAGATTTTTCTAAATATAATGAATTTTTAACTGGCGAGGATAGATATAATTCATTAAAGAAAATATCAAAAGATTATGAAAAATTATTTGAAGAAAATGAACAAAGTGCAAAAGAAAGATATGACTACTATAAAAAACTAGAAGAAAAAAGTAATTAATCATGTCAAATACAGATATAAAAAACTAAATAATATTAAAAGAAATTTTACTACAGGATGATGTAATAGAATCAATAAAAAATAATTTTTCCTATCTAGTATAAATAATACCAGAAATAAAACCAATGATATCCTTTGATCAAAAAAATCCTAATCATCATCTAGATGTATGAAATCATACTTTAAGTGCTCTTAGTTATAGTGAAAAATCATTTGATGAAAGATTAGTATTATTACTACACGACATAGGAAAACCATTTTCATATCAAGATGACAAAAATGGCGTTAGGCACTTTAATAATCATCCAAATGTATCTGCTGCTATTAGTAAGAAAATATTAAAAAGATTAAATTATAAAGAAGAATACATAAATGAAATTCTATATTTAATTAAAAATCATGATAATAAAATAACAAAAGAAGAAATTACAAAAAATATAACTTTAGAATATAAAAGGTATAATATTCAAAAGTGTGATATTCTAGCTCATAAAAAAACTATGCTAAAAAAGAGATTAGATTATTTAGAAAAGACAAAGAAATTATTTAATAAATAAAAAAAAGAAGACACGGCAAGTCTTCTTTTAATTTTAATATGAGAGGTTGCACCCCCTGAAGGGCAACCTCAAAAAAGAATAAAAAGGGGTTGGCTAGTGTGATACTAGCGACCAATTCGCCTAATACCGAATTGGTGCTTTTTATACTAACCGAAAGTAGTCATTTTGTCAATAAAAAACTTAAAAAAAATTAAAAAAGTTTAATAGTTAAAAAATTTTAATAAAGAATATTTTTTCAAGTAGAAAAATAAAAATAAATATGTTATAATATGACAAGTAAGGAAGTGGTATTGTGTCAGAATTAAAAGATGTAAAAGGTATTGGTCCCAAGGCACTTTCATTATTAAATAAAATTAACATAAAAACAATAGAGGACCTAGTGACACATTATCCATTTAGATATGAAATATTAAAAAGAAATACTTTACAAGAAGTAGAAGATGGAGAAAAAATTATCATAGACGGAAGAGTAGAAAGTATACCTATACTTATGCGCTTTAAAGCAGGTCTTAATAAAATGAATTTCAGATTAGTAACAACATCAGGAGTAGTAGGAGTATCAATATTTAATAGAGCATTTTTAAAAAGTCAATTAGCAGTTGGAACAGGAATTACAGTAATCGGTAAATTTGATAAAAAGAAAAATGTAATAACTGCCTCTGATATAAAAATGGAAACACTATCAAATACTATGAAAATAGAGCCTGTTTATCACTGCACTAATGGTATAACTAATAAAAATATGTCAACATATATAAATATGGCTCTACTTATGTATGGAAAAGAAATACAAGACTACATTCCACAAAAATATCTAGAAAAATATAATTTTTCAAATAAAAAAACCTCTCTTAATTTAATTCATAATCCATCAACAATAGAAAAATTAAAAGAAGTAACCACAAGACTTAAGTATGAAGAACTATTTGCTTTTATGTTCAAAATAAATTATTTGAAAATTCAAAATAAAAAGAAAAATCAAGGATTAGATAGAACACTAGATCATAAAGAATTAGATAAATTTATAAAAAATATTCCCTTTTCTTTAACAAAGGATCAAAAAAACGCAATTGATGAAATAGTATCTGATCTAGAAGCACCACATAGAATGAACAGACTATTACAAGGAGATGTTGGTTCAGGAAAAACAATCGTTTCTTTCGTTGCTATGGTAGCAAACAGTCTAACAGGATACCAAAGTGCTCTTATGGCACCAACAGAGATACTTGCAGTTCAGCATTATAATAACCTAAAAGAATTTTTAAAAGATACTGATATAGAAATAGCCCTTTTAACAGGTTCAACACCAAAAAAAGAAAAAACAGATATATATGAGAAATTAAGTAATGGTACTATACAAATAGTAGTAGGAACACATGCACTTATTCAAGATGACGTAACTTATAATAACTTAGGACTAGTAATAACAGATGAACAGCATCGCTTTGGAGTACATCAAAGAGCTAATCTCCAAAACAAAGGTAAAAAACCAGATGTACTATATATGAGCGCAACACCAATTCCTAGAACTTATGCCTTAACAATTTTTGGAGATATGGATGTATCAACAATAAAAGAGCTACCAAAAGGAAGACAAAAAATAGATACCATAGTAAAGAAAAATAGTGAAATAAAAGATGTTCTAGAATTAATGTATGAACAGTTAAAACAAAATAATCAAGTATATGTCATCGCACCATTAATTGAAGAAAGTGAAAACTCTGATCTAACAAATGTAAATAATTTGAAAGATCAAATGAAATTAGCATTTAAAGACTTATATAAAATAGATATAGTTCATGGAAAAATGGCAACAGGCCAAAAAGAAATGATTATGAATAAGTTTAAAAACAATGAAATACAAATATTAATATCTACAACGGTAATAGAAGTAGGAGTAGATGTTCCAAATGCTACTACAATCGTAATATTTGACGCTGATAGATTTGGTCTATCAACACTTCACCAATTAAGAGGAAGAGTGGGAAGAGGAAGTAAAAAATCACAATGTATCCTAATTAGTGATAGTGAAACAGATAGATTAAAAATAATGGAAACAACATCAGACGGATTTGAAATAAGTGAAGAGGATTTTAAATTACGTGGACATGGAGATTTGTTTGGAACAAAACAATCTGGTGATATGACCTTTAAAATTGCCAATATAAGAAATGACTATAAAATTTTATTACAAGCAAAAAAAGATTCTAAAGAATATCTATTAGATAAAACAACAAATGATGATATATTAAAATTAAAGTTAATTGATTCTATTTCCAAAGGATAAAGTACAAATCTATTGTACTTTTTTCTTATTATGATAAAATGTATTATAATAAGGAGACTATATATGGAAGTAGTAGTAAATAAATATATCATTAATTCAGTATTAAATGATGCTAAAAAAGAAAATAATAAAAGTCTAGATTACTTAGATAAAATAATAAAAAATAACAATTATAGAAATATAGTACTTTTAATAATAGATAATATGGATATAAATACCTTAGATAAAAATAGCTTCTTAATGAAAAATTTATATAAAGATAAGTTAAAAAAATATAATACAAAAATAAATATAAAAGAAATAGTAAAAGACATTAACACAACAACTGAAAATAAAGCATATGGTATATTTAAAGATAATAAAAAAGGATATAAAAACCTAGATAGTCTATGTATACAAATTTCTTCATTAACAGAAATAAATAATAAAAAGTATATTTTTTCATACATAGGAAATGAAGATATAAATTTATTAAATAAAAGTATAAATAAACTTTCACGAATGGTAAAAAGTGCTATTATCATAATAATTGATTCTAACAACAATTTAGTATTAATAAATAAAACTATTGAAGAAAAAGACTACATAATAAGAAGAACAGTAGTAAGAGACTTCACCCAAGTAAAAAAATTAGTATTTCCTCATCAACAAGATTTAAGATCAAAAAGAAGAGATATTTTTAGTGCCAGTAAACCATACACACTACAAGAATTCTCTCAAATGTGCATAAAACGTCCCTCATCATATGCACTTGTATATGAAAGAAATAATGAAATATTAGGCTTTATAGAGGCAAAACTAGAAACACCAGCAAGTATAGAATTAACATATGAATATAACACAGTTTTAACTATAAGAAAATTAGTAGTAAAAAAAGAATATAGAAGAAATAAGATTGCAACCAATTTATATAAAGAAATAGAAAAATATGCTAAAAAAATGAGAGCTGCAAGAATAGAGGCAAGAGTATATTATTTTGATGATGAAACCATAAAGTTCTTAGAAAGTATAAATTTAAGTATACAAAATAAAACATATGAAAAAAAATTAAAGTAAATGTGTAAAGTAAAAAATATTTTAAACTAAGTAATTGACTTTTTCCAAAATATCCCGTATGATTAAGATGCGTGATACATGTCACGCCGATATCTCTCACGGTTTAAATGTGAGAGTATATTCAACCGAACCCCCTGAAGAGCCCATTTTGGGCTCATTTTTGTTTGTTTGAGTTTAAGAAAATTTAGAATATGAACATAAATAATTAAATAACTTTGTATAAGTTTGATAAAGATTAATAATTTTGGTATCTAAGTTTTTTGAATAAAATACCACAATCAATAGAATTTTGTGGTAAATTATTAAAATTTTATTAAATGTTCATAATATACAGAAATTATTATGATATACTATCTGTACTGATAAGAAGGTGAAGTACATGGATAATAATGCTAAAAACTTAATTTTTTTAAGACCTATGATGAATATATCAGAAATGGTTCCATATTTAAAACAAAAAAATATAAAATTTGATTTGATTTCTGAAGAAGATGCGGAGGCTTATTTAAAATACAATAATAATTATTATAATGTAACTGCATATAAACATAATTTCCAAAAATATCCATCTCCTGCTGGAAAATATGAAGGACTATATCAAGATTTAGATTTTGCATATTTAAAAGATATGGCGATTATTGATCACAGAACAAGATTATTATTATTTAAAATGATAATAGATATTGAACATTATTTAAAAATAAAAATATTGAATACAATAGAAAATATAGAAGAAGAGGATGGATATAAAATAGTTAATTTGTATTTGGAAAAAGATTTCAATGACGAAAAATTTCCTAAAAGAGTTCATAATAGTATTTTTAAAAAGGTAGGTAATGAGTATTATCAAAAAATATTTTCTAAATATGATGTTGATAAAGATAAAAAGTTAGAGAATATACCAATATGGGAATTCCTTGAAATTATTACATTTGGTGAATTAGTTAATTTCTATGATTTTTACACTAAGGAATATAATTTATTAGATGAAAATAGAGATGTATATATATTGAGAGATATTGTAAAATTAAGAAATGCTGTTGCACATAATACATGTGTATTAAGTGAATTAAATAAGAAAGATAATGATTATCCAGCATCATATAAAATTGTACAATATTTAAAAGATTGCAATATAGGAAAAGTAACAAGAAATAATAAGCTTAGTAACTCAAGAATTAGACAAATTACATATACGCTTTATATGTTTAATGAAATAGTAACAAGTTGTGGTATAAAAGAAAATGTGAATAAAGAAATAAATAAATTATTTTTTGATAGAATAATTTTACACAAAGAATATTATAATAATAATGAACTATTAAAATCAATATATTCATATTTCAAAAATATAATTGAAAAAAATTATGTGAATGTTGATAAATAGTTTGACATAAATATATATTTTATGATATATTGTTTATGCAAGAAAAAAACGTTAAATCGTTTTTGCAAGGGCACTATCTAACGGTGGAGCCCTATTTTTATGCATAAAATTGAATTTATAGAATAAAAAATTGGAAAAACTTTTAGATAAATATTTGTAGAACGAGAATCTTAAAAACTTCAGTTTATAAATTTTCTAGATACCAAAACTAGATACTAAACATCAAAAATAAAGTTATTTTTATAAACTTTGATAAATTATAATAAAAGAAAAAGCCTTATTTCACAAGACTTTAACAAATTATTAAATTGTTACAAACTGATATTAATATTTACCACTGAAGAGATCGAAAGCTCTCATTTTTTTTGTTTTAAAACAATTTCAAACTATATTTACAAATGAATAAAACTACTGCCTATAAGATAAAAATAATATATATGTATAACAATATAAGGAAAAATATAAAGTTGATAATATTAATAAAACACCAAAGATATAGAAATATCCATTTTTTTCATGTATAATAATTATGGTGGTAGTAATGAGAATAGGAATAGATATAGATGATACTATAACTAATATAAAAGATAAATTAACTAATGCTGCTATAGAGTATGCTAAGAATTTAAATAAAGAAGTAAAAAATACAGATTATAATATTGTTGATATATATAACAATGGAAACATTTATCAAAAATTATTTAATTTCAATTATGAAGAACTAAAGTATTTTTTAGGAACAATACAAGAAGAAATAACTAACAATGCCATTCCAAGAGAAAATTGTGTTGAGGTAATAAATAAATTACATAATGATGGAAATGAAATTTATATAGTTACTGCAAGAGATAAAGAATTTCATAAAGATCCATATTTACAAAGTAAAAAATGGCTTGAAAAACATCAAATTTATTATGATAAATTAATTGTTAATGCTAGAGATAAAGGAAAAGCTTGTATAGAAAATAATATTGATTTATTAATTGATGATAGTATCAGTAATTGCCTAAAAGTAAATAATTTAGGAATTGCATCTATTACTATTGGAAGTAAAAATGACAAGGAAATCAAAAATTTTGACAATTGGCTAGAAATATATGAATATATAAAAAATCATAATATAATTAAGATTATTTAATATCAAGAAAAATACAAAGCTGAAATATGTTTATTCATTAATGAATGTATGCATAACTTTATAGGTAGACCGTATAAAGAAAGAGTGGATGTATCTAATATAGAAGAATATTATATAAAAAATAATGGTAACTTTTATCTGGCAATAGATGTAAAGAGTGATAAAATAGTTGGAAGCATTGCTATTGAAAATAGAAATAAATATGGAATATTGAAGAGATTTTATGTAGATAAAGAATATCAAAAATTAGGAATAGGGAATCGCCTTTATAAAATATTTTATAATTATGTAAAAGAACAAACTAAAATAGAAGAAATAAATCTCGTTAGTAGTAGAATTTTAAAAGAAGCACATAAATTTTACGCTAAAAATAATTTTAAACAAGTAGAAAAACTACATATAAAAATGCATTATGCAGATGATGATGATTTTTTTGTAAAGAAAGTAGATAGAGGAGAATAGAAATGTCGATAAAAAAAGTTTTTAATAAAAATGAAAATAAAATATTGTTAATGCTAGCTTTTTTTAGTATTTCTATAGGAATTTGGAATAATTTTAGACAATTATGGCTAGAAGACAACTCTTTTTCAGCATCAAATATTAGTAATATTATAAGTTTAGGAACCCTAATAAGTGCAATAGCAATATCATTTATTGGAAAATATATGAAGCTAGATAAATTAAAAAACACATTATTAATTGTCCTTATCCTAAAGTTTATTAATATGTTATTTTTATATATTCTTAATAAATCTAATTTATTATTACTCATTAAATTTCTAATAATAATTGATATTGCCACAGAATATATAACAATAACAAGTATCTATCCATTAATAACAACATTAAAAAAGAATGGTACCATATATAGTAAGAGAAGATTAACAGAATATTTATTTAGAGACATAGGAATATTATTTGGTGGTATTCTTATAGGAAAAACTATTTCAGGTATTTTTATTAATTATAATATTTGCCTAATACTGTCAAATATATTTTTATTAATTTCTATTCTTGTAATGATGACAATAAAATTAGATACAAATAATGAAATAAATAAAGATAAAAAGTCTTGTATAAGTATTATATTAAAAAGTAAAATTACATATTTATATCTACTATATGTACTAATTGCTAATGTTGCAATGTCAACAGCTCTAGGGTTAAAGATGTTAACATTAACAAATTACTTTAAATTTACTGATAGCATGGCAACCATGTATTTATTAATAATTGGTCTATTAGCGGACATATTTGGAATAATTGCCTTAAAGTATTTAACACCAAAAAATGATTATCTAACAATTACAATAAAATTTGTAATAAGATTTATGGCATATATTATAGCTTTTATTTCTGATAACTTATTTATCACATTAGTAGCAATATCATGGTCAATTTTCATATCTACTGCATATGAGAATATTTGTGATGGTATATATGTAAATCGTCTTGAAAATAAATATCAATTAAGTTTTTCAAATATTTGCCATATTATAAGATTTATAGGAGAATCAATAGGTGTGTTCTTCTGTGGATTAATGTATGAACAAGGACTTAAATACATGTTTGGCTTATCAGCATTATTTTTACTATTTCAAATTGGAATATCCTATTATTTAATAAGTTTAAGAAAAAAAGAACTAGCTACAAATGAATAATAAATAGATTAATAAAAAAGATAAAATATTTGATAATAGCATCTTAGGTAAGTCTAAATTAGAAAAAGATTGTAATTATAAACAAGAACAATACTCTCCACTTGCATATCAAAAATTTGAAAGAGAGCCAAAATCAATTTTAACCACAAAAAGTAGTATAGTATAGATGTTGAAGCAAAATTATTTATTTAATGATTATGAAGAATTTAAATCATATTTCATAAAAAATGGAGTGATTGATATAAATCATGAACTATTAGATTTATGTATAATGAAAAAACAAAACTAGGAACTATCATTTCTTTAAAAGCTATTTGTGATCATACAATAAAAAGATACAAGCTAGGTAAAGAATTAACACAATCTCAAATTGATAAAATTCATTCAACAGGAAAAATAACACCAGCTGAAAAGGTAAAAAAATGGGAAAGTGAAGGGTTATGTGCACCTGGTGATGCTATAGGTTCTTCTACAAATAGATGTCATGCTTTTTCAAATTGTCATGAACGTTTAACTGAATATTCAAAAAGCCTAGAAGCATGGAATAAATCGGAGCTAAAACCAATTGAGATAAATCAAGAGCCATCACATTTATTAGTAAAAAAATAAAGTCTCCTAAAAACTAATAGAAAAATATGAACAGTTTTATATATCAACCAAATATATTAATTAAATTTTATTACATAAAAAGAGCATAAGCTCTTATTTTTTTATTTATTTATCTAATCTTCTCCAAAACTTTCACGCTACCTTGCACTAAATATTCATTTTTATATTTAGAAAGTTTATTAAACTTTGGATGCCAGTAATTATATGAATTATCATATACATCAGCATAACTTAAAACTTCATTTGGTAATAACTCTTCATTTGTTTTAAAAATATTACCAGTTGCCTCAACTCTAAATAAACTATAATCATTACCACCTAAAATTTCAGTCCAATAACCAATACCATCCTCATCTGTTAAATAAACACTATGTAATCTACTAGGCAGACTATTAAATTTATCTAATCTATACTTTTCAAGAGCAGATTCTCTTTTGAAAAAATTAGCATAATAAGAAATTTGATAAGCTCTATCAGATAAAGCCATAATCTCATTTTTATTAAGAGTAAAAATTTCTCCAGTTCCTACTAAACCTAACATATAATCATAAAAATTAATTTCCATACCACTTTCTAATTTAATGCATGTACTAAAATCATTATATCTTTTAGCCATATTACTTTTGAAGTTATCACTAACTTTAATTATTTTATTTTCTTCCCATAATTTATTATGTCCATCATTTTTATGTATATGATATAGTTCATATTTATCCATAAAGTCCCCCCAAAAAAAAACATTATAAGCAATGAATTAAATCTCCATTAATTAGCGCATATTATATCAAAATTATTTAAAAAAGTCAAAATAGCTATTGACACTAATACCCCGTACCCCTATAATAAAAGATGCAGAAAGAAGGTAAAACTATGAAAAATAAATGTGAAAAATGCACAAGATCAAAACATCGTACAGAAGAAGAAAAAAAGAAATTGACTAGAAGACTTAATATAATTTCAGGTCAAATAAACGGCCTAAAGCAAATGATTGAAGATGATCGTTATTGTGATGATGTACTAATTCAAATATCATCCGTAAATAAAGCCCTAAAAAGTTTAGGCAATGAAATATTAAAAAATCATATGGAAACTTGTGTCGTAAAAGATCTAAAAGAAGACAAATTAGAAGTAATAGATGATGTAATTGATTTATTTGGAAGGATAAATTCATAAATGATAACATACATCAAAATTGATGGTATTACCTGTAATAGTTGTAAAGAAACTATAAAAAAATCCCTATTAAAAAGAAAAAATATAAAAAAAGTAGAGTTCAATAAAAGTGTAGCAGTAGTAGAATCAAAAAGCCGAACTTGATAGGGAAAAAATAATCAAAGTAATTAATGAATTAAACTACTTTACCAAAGAAGAAAATTTTGCAAAAGACATAAAAAAACTAATCTAAAAAAACCAATTCTATATAATTTAGGTAGGTTGATATCTTATACAGTAATAGGTGGAATAATAGGATTAATTGGAAGTATACTATCAATAAATAAAACTATACAAAGCATCATACTTTTAATATAAGCTATAATTATGATTTTAATATCACTAGACATATCAGAAATTATTGAGATAAGGAAAATAAAAATATTAAAACATAAAACAAAGTCAACTAGTCATTTTATAATAGACAAATTAAAAATAAAAAAAGAATTAAAACTAGGTGATAACATAATAGAATTCACCCCAGAAAAAAAAGAAGATATTACTTATACATGTTGGATGAATATGATAGAAAACACAATAAGAGTAATAGATAATAAAAATTATTTTAAGGAGAAAAGGTAATGAAAAAGACTATTTTAAGCATATCTGGAATGAGCTGTAGTGCATGCTCTAGCAGTTTAGAAAAGTATTTGAAGCAACAAGAAAAAGTAATAGATGCAACTGTAAATTTAGTCATGCAACAAGCAAGTATAACTTATGATGATACTCTTTCAATAGAAGAGTTAAACAAATTTGTTGAAGAAGCAGGTTTTAAAAGTATGGGTGTATATGAAGAAGCATCAGAAAAAAGAAAACAAAATAATAAAAAAGCACTAATAATATTTAGCATTTTATCACTTGTTGTATTATATATATCAATGTCACATATGATAAATTTTCCAACTATCCCATTTTTAAATATGGAAAAATACCCAATAAATTATTCACTTATATTATTAATTTTAACCATCCCATTTTTAATATACGGAATAGATATATTCAAAAATGGATATAAAAATCTAATACACAAATCTCCTAATATGGATACATTAGTATCTATCGGTGTAATAGCAAGTTTTATATATAGTGTATTTGGAACTATAATGATTTTAAAAGGAAAAATAAATTATGTAGAAAATCTATACTTTGAATCTAGTTGCATAGTATTATATTTTATAAAGCTAGGAAGATTTATAGATTCAAAAAGTAAAGAAAAAACAAAAGAAGCTATAAAATCTTTAGTAACAATAACACCAACAAAAGCTCTATTAAAAACAAAAGATGGTATAAAAGAAGTAAATATAGATGAAGTAAATAAAAATGACATATTAGCATGCAATCCTGGAATGCGTATAGCAGTAGATGGAGAAATTGTAGATGGCATTTCACACTTTGATGAATCATTTATTACAGGAGAAGCAATACCTATAAAGAAAACTAAAAAAGATAAAGTAGTAGCAGGAAGTATAAATATAGACGGTTCTATTTTATATAAGGCAGAAAAAATAGGAAAAGAATCAACTATATCAGAAATTGTAAGACTAGTAGTAGAAGCAACAAATACAAAAGCACCAATATCACGAGTTGCTGATAAAATAAGTAGTATATTTGTTCCTATTATTATGATTATATCTACATTAACATTTATAATTTATCTATTACTAGGATTTAATTTAAATATAAGTCTAACACACTTTGTAACTGTCTTAGTAGTAGCATGTCCTTGTGCCCTAGGACTAGCAACTCCATTAGCTATAGTAGTAAGTGAAGGTTTATGTGCAAAAAATGGAATACTCGTAAAGAAAAGTGAAATCTTAGAAAATGCATGTAAAATAGATACAATAGTATTTGATAAAACAGGAACTCTAACATATGGAAATCTAAAAATAAGTAAAATATATAATTATAGTGATTATAATGAACAAAAATTATTAAAAATAGTAGCAAGTATTGAATCATTATCAACCCATCCAATAGCATCATCATTCAAACAAAATGACAAATTATTAGAAGTTACTAATTTTAAAAATATTGAAGGAATGGGATTAAAAGCAAACTTAGAAAATAAATTATACTATGTTGGTAATGACAAAATAATAAAAAAATTAAATATTATAAATGCTTATGAAAAAGATGAAGAAAAGCTAAGAAAAAAAGGAAATAGTATTATTTATGTAGTAGAAGATGAAAAAATAATTGCTTTAATTGGTGTAAAAGATATTATAAGAAATAATTCTAAAAAAGTAATAACTACATTGAAACAAATGAACAAAGAAATTATTATGCTAACAGGTGATAATGAAGAAACAGCCCAGTTAGTAGCAAAAGAAATTGGTATTGAAAAATATAAAGCTAGTATAATGCCAAAAGATAAAACTGCTATAATAAAAGACTTAATGAAAAATGGTAAAAAAGTTATGATGATAGGTGATGGAATAAATGATGCTCCAAGTCTAGCAACAGCAACTATAGGAATATCAATATCAGCAGGAACAGATATAGCCAATAATTCAGCTGATGTTATTTTAATGAATAATAATTTAATGAGTATTATCAATCTTATTACAATAAGTAAAAAAACAATAAAAAATATAAAACAGAACCTATTTTGGGCATTCTTCTATAACAGTTTAATGATCCCAATTGCAACGGGTATTTTATCAAGTTTTAATATTAATATGAATCCAATGATAGCAAGTTTTGCTATGACAGTAAGTAGTTTAACTGTAGTATTTAATGCATTAAGATTGAAAAAAATAAAATTAGAAAGGAACTAGAAAATATATGTTTAAAAGAAATAAAAAAATAAAAGTAATAATAGATGGAATGAATTGTATTCATTGTGTAAATAAAATAAAAAACACTCTAGAAGAGGATGAAAGTATAAAAAAAGTTAGTATAAACTTAAATAAAAAAGAAGCTATAATAACTGGTAATGACAATATGGATAAAAAAATTATTAAAAATAAAATAGAATCGTTAGATTATAAAGTAGTTAGTATTGAGAAAAAATAAAATGAAAAAATATTTAATAGTAATACTTCTTATTATCCCTATAATAACAGCTTGCACTAACAGTAAACAATCAGAAACTATTAAAAATAAATTCATGATGATAAAAGCAAATAGTGATAATAAAGTAATAATAAATAAAAACCAAATAACTATTAATAAAAGTTATATAGAAAAATAAAAAAGTTGTAGAAATTAAATTGGAAGGAAAAAATCAAATAAATTTTTATAGGTGTTCGTATTATGAAAAGATGTGCTTGGGTCAATTTAGATAATAAATTATATGTAGATTATCATGATAATGAATGGGGAGAAATAGTAAAAGATGATAATAAATTATTTGAAATGCTTATATTAGAATCATTCCAAGCCGGCCTATCTTGGGAATGTGTATTAAATAAAAGAAAATCATTTCAAGAAAGTTTTGATAATTTTTCCCCAACCAAAATAGCTAAATATAATGATAAAAAGGTAGAAGAGTTATTAAATAACAAAAATATTATAAGAAATAAATTAAAAATAAAAGCAGCCATAAATAATGCCAAAATATTTTTAGAAATACAAAAAGAATATAAAACTTTTTCAAATTATATTTGGAAGTTTACAAACAATAAGGTAATATATGAAACAGGTAAAACAAAATCAGACTTATCAGATGAAATATCAAAAGATTTAAAAAAGAGAAAAATGAAATTTGTTGGAACTACTATAATTTATTCTTATTTACAAGCAATAGGAGTAATTAATTCTCATGAGTTATCATGCTTTAAATATTATAAAAATAAATAGGTGATAGTATGGAAAAATATTCTCTAAAAAATCAAATAGAAAAAATAAAAAGAAACGAAAATAGTGTATTTCTAAATCAATTAGACGCTAATTATGTCATAAACACTCTAAAAAAAGAAAATATAAGATTTAATATTTTTAAGCCATATGAAGACGCTGAAAAACAAATAATATATCAAGACAAATTAAATATAACTTTGTTTGAAATTAAATGTAGGGAAAAAATTACTCATAGAGAAATATTAGGAGCATTATTTTCAAATAATCTAAACGAATGTGTTTATGGTGATATTATAATAGATAATGATAAGTATTATATAACTATACTAGATAAAATAAAAAAAGATTTTTTATATAACTTTAATAAAATATGCAACAACTTAATAACTCTAGAAGAGACTAACTTAGAAAAAGTAAAAGATTATAAACCAAGTTTTAAAGAAATAACCCTACAAGTATCATCTCTTAGAATTGATAATATAATTGCTAAATTAATACCAACTAGTAGAAGTATTAGTAATGAAATGATTAATCTAAAAAAAGTGGTTTTAAACTACCAAATATTAAAAAATAAAAACTATATCTTAAAAGAAAATGATATATTTTCAATTAGAAGAGTAGGTAAATTTAAGTTAAAACAAATCCTATCTAAAACAAAGAATAATAAATACATAATTAAAATTGACAAATATAGTTAAACTCATCCATTTTAATTGACAAGTATAAACCAAGATACTTATAATTATATTTGAAATAAAAAATATCTACTAAAAAAAGTAGTAAAA
Organism: uncultured bacterium; assembly: GCA_905216155.1. Lineage (GTDB taxonomy): Bacteria > Bacillota_I > Bacilli_A > RF39 > UBA660 > CAJMSU01. Next base: position 33,423 of record CAJMSU010000006.1, on the reverse strand, counting down.
GTAATAATAAAGAAGGTACAGTATGAAAAAATTAATATTTTATTATAGTGCTATGAATGGTGGAAAATCAACTGCCCTTATTCAGGTAGCATATAATTATGAAGCAAATAATCAAAAAATAGTTTTAGTTAAATCAAAAAAAGATACCAAAGCAGGTAATTATTTATCAGCCCGTAATGGTCAAAAAAGAAAAGTTGATATTATATTAGATAGTAATGATACACTTTTATCAGCTGCTAATATGAAACTAATAAGTAAAAGTAATTGTATTTTAGTAGATGAGGCTCAACTCTTAGAAGAAAAACAAATAGAAGAATTATTTTACTTAACCAAAGAAAAAGATATACCTGTAATATGTTATGGTCTAAAAACAGACTTTAGATCAAAATTATTTGCAGGAAGTAAAAGATTAATAGAACTAGCTGATGAAATTGAGGAATTAAGTACAATTCCATTATGTAGTTGTGGTGTAAAAGCAAGATTTAATGCTAGAAAAATAAATGGTAAATATACACTTGATGGAGAACAAGTATCAATAGACGATGGTTCAGTAAAAAATCAAGAATACGTCCCATTATGTGGCAAATGCTATTACGAAAAAGTACTCCAAAATAAAATATCATAATAATAACATAGAAAGGATTTGTCTATGGATCAAGAAAAAATAGGAAAGTTTATTTTATCACTCAGAAAAAAGAACAATCTAACCCAAAAGCAATTAGCAGATAGATTAAATGTAACATCACAAGCTGTATCGAAATGGGAAAATGGTAGAGGAATACCAGATATAGAAATATTAAATAAGTTAAGTAAAGAATGGAATGTAGATATAGAATCAATAATTAATGGTACAACAAAGAAAAAAAATAATATAAAAAAAATAATTCTTCCAACAATAATTTTTATTCTATTAATTATTATTATAATTTTCTTATTTGCAAATCATAAAGATTTTGAATTTAGTAATTTAAAATCAGAAAACAAGGAATTTATAATAAATGGAGTAGCAGCATATTCAAAAGATAAAAAATCTATCTATATATCAAATATTGAATATAAAAATACTGAAGATAAAAAATATATTGCATCAGAATGTATTCTATATGAAAGTAGTAACAACATAGATAAAAAAATATCCCAATATGGAAAAATAAATTATTCAAAAAATTATAAAAATAAAACACCAAAGAAACTAGAAGAATTATTAAAAAGTGTTAAATTTAATATAGATGACTATAAATCTAGTTGCAGAAATCTAAAAAATAGTAACTTATTTATAAGTATTAATTTAAAAGATACTTCTAATTCAATAGTATCATATAAAATTCCTATTAAATTAGAAGATAGTTGTAAGTAGGAGAGAATAATGAAAAAAGAAGAAATTATAAAAGTAATTATATCTGTTTTATTATTAATAGTAATAATGTTTGTATATATTAATAATGAGCAATATAAGGAAAAGACGGTTTTAAAGAAACAAACCGTAGAAAATATAAAATTTGAAAAAAGTAAAATAAATATTTATATGTTTTGGGGAGATGGTTGTCCTCATTGTGAAGAATTAGCAAAATATTTATATAAATTAAATAAAGTCTATGGAAAAAGTTATAATTTATACACATTAGAAGTATGGCACAATAATAAAAATAATAATTTAATGAGCCAATTTGCATCAACTAAAAATGAAGAAGTATCAGGTGTTCCATATTTAGTAATAGGTAATAAGACATTTATTGGTTATAGTGAAAAACAAAATAAAAAAATAGAAGCTGCCATAAAATGGGAAATAAAAAACAAGAATCATACTGATATTTATAAAAGTATTTTAGAAGCTACAAAATAAAATTTATGATATAATAAACTTGCAATGTAAGGAGAAAGCATATGAATGAAAATTTTGATATAAAAGCAAAAAGACTTAGTATTTTAGATACATATGGAGAAAACTTTCAAAAGAAAGAATATATAACAAATCCAGCAATTGGTAGAGATGAGCAAATAAAACAACTAATATTAATACTTTTAACACCAGATAAATCAGCTGTTTTAACAGGTAAACCTGGTGTTGGTAAAACTGCAACTATTGAAGGATTAGCATATCGTATTCAAAGAGGACTAGTACCAGATGTATTAAAAGATTATCAAGTTATAAAAGTAAATACTTCAGCCTTACTTGGTGTAGATCCAATAACAGGAGAAGCTAAAGTACAAACCCTAATTGATGAATTAAAGCAAAGAACAAAATTGATTTTATTCATAGATGAAATTCACACTCTTATTGGAACAAAAGGTGAAGCCCTTGACTTTGCTAATATGTTTAAGCCAGCTCTTGACCGTGGTGATATTAAAGTAATAGGAGCAACAACAACAGAAGAATATGAAAGATATATCCTAAGAGATAAAGCCTTTGTAAGACGTTTCCAAAAAGTAGAAATAGCTGAACCAACAAGAGAAGAAAATATTCAAATATTACTTGGAACCCTACCAAAAATAGAAAAAAGAACTGGTGCCAAAATGATGTATTCATCATTCATAAAAAGAAAAATGATGGAGTTTATAACAGATATTACTAGTGAATATAAAAGAGTATATGAAATAGGAGCAAGATATCCAGATGTATCACTAACAATAGTACAACAAGCTTTCTCTAATGCTTTATTTGACAATAGAAAAGATGTAAATGTGATAGACTTTAGAAAAGCAATCATGAATACCAAAAATGTCTATCCAGATGTTATAAAAAAATCTCTTCCTACATTCGACGAAACATTTAAAGATGAAATAAGTCAAGTAAGTGAAACAAGAGTAGTTTATGAATCGTTAGACACAAGACCAGAATAATAATAAATAATTATAAGGAAGATTTATAATCAAAAATCCTCCTTATTTTTGTATTTATGTATACCCAATATAACTAGATATTTAGACAGTTTTTTGTAAAAGTGAAAAAATTCTGCTATAATAAATTAAAGTGATAGTAGAAAGGTTGTAACTACACTTAAGCGCCAGGACTTTTATAGTTGACGAGGTTAGTAGTTATCGAAATATTCGGCGGATGCTACTACGGAATTAGTGATTCGTAAAATATATATCAAAAAATAAAATCAACATTATAACAAAATATATATTAACACTATAATTTTTTGTAGTGGAGGAATTTTATGTGTGGAATAATAGGATATATAGGAAATAGAAATACTAAAGAAGTTTTAGTAGCAGGACTTAAAAACTTAGAATATAGAGGATATGACTCATCAGGAATAGCCATAAAAAATGATAGTCAAATTCAAATAATTAAAGCAACAGGAAAAATATCAAATCTAGAAAAAAAATTAAATCAAGAAAAGTTAATTGATTCCAATATGGGAATAGCTCATACAAGATGGGCTACTCATGGAAAGCCAACAGAGGAAAATGCTCATCCACATCAAGTTGGTAATGTAGTTGTAGTTCATAATGGTATAATAGAAAATATGACAAGTCTAAAAAAACAGTTACAAGAAGAAAATGTAAACTTTAAAACAGAAACAGATACAGAAGTAATAGCAGCACTTATTAATAAATATTATGAAGAAGACCCAGTAGAAGCAATTTCTAAAGCAATGAAAAAACTAGTTGGATCATACGCTTTAGGAATATTATTTAAAGATAAAAATGAACTTTATGCTGTAAGAGAAAAATCTCCATTAATAATAGGAGTGGGTAATAAAGAAAATTTTATAGCTAGTGATATTTCTGCAATTATAGATTATACAAATAAATATATATTATTAGATGAATTCGAAATAGCTAAAATAACAAAAAACGAAGTAATAGTTATTAAAGATAATAAAATAATAAATAAAAAGATAGAAACATCAGATATTACAAAAGAAGATAAAGATAAAAATGGTTATAAATATTATATGTTAAAAGAAATAATGGAAGAACCAGTTGTCCTAGAAAAAACACTAGAAAAATATTTAAGTAATAAAGAAGAATTACCAGATATCTCTTCATATGAAGAAATACATATAGTAGCATGTGGCTCTGCTATGTATGCAGGACTTATTGGAAAAAGTTTATTATCAGAATATGCAAATAAAAAAGTAATAGTAGAAGTTGCTAGTGAATATCGCTATCAAAATATAATCTATGATAGAAAAACACTAGTTATATTAATTTCCCAATCAGGAGAAACAGCAGATACAATAGCAGCTATGAGAAAAGCTAAAGAAAATAATATAGATACACTAGCTATAGTAAATGTAAAAACATCAACAATCGCTAGAGAAAGTGATAAAAAATTATATATAGAAGCAGGTCCAGAAATCGCAGTAGCAACAACTAAAGCATATATTTTACAAGTAGCCGTGTTATCACTTTTAGCACTTAAAGCAACAAAGAGTATAACATCAGAAGAAAAAGATAATATTATAGAAGAAATAAAAAATCTACCTAAAATGTTAAAAAATATTTTAGATAAAAAACAAGAATATTTTGAAATTGCCAAAAAAATATATAAAGAAGAAAATATCTTTTTCATAGGAAGAAAAATAGATTATGCTATTTGTATGGAAGGTAGTCTAAAACTAAAAGAAGTATCATATATTCACTCAGAAGCATATCAAGCTGGTGAATTAAAACATGGAACAATTTCTTTAATTGAAGAAAATACTGTAGTTTTTGCTGTCATAACAGAAGATGATATTAAGGACAAAACTATATCTAATATAAAAGAAGTAATGTCAAGAGGTGCTAAAATATTTATAATATCTAATGATACTTATCAAGAAAAAAATCAAGTAACTGTCCCAAAAATTAATGCCTTTATGCAACCAATATTAGTAGTACCAGTATTACAATTAATTGCATTTGAAACAGCAAGACTTAGAAATTGTGATATAGATAAACCAAAAAACTTAGCAAAAAGCGTTACAGTAGAGTAACAAAAAAACAGGACTTTTACCTGTTTTTTATATGCTATTCATTTTATTAGAATTCATTAAAAATTGTTCATAAAGTTGACTGTTAAAATTATTATTATTATTCATGTTACTGTTATTATTATTCATATTATTGTTATTAGAATTTTTATTTTTATTCTTATAATAATCGTATAATTCCTTAAATCTAGTAAAATGAACAATTTCTCTTTGTCTTAACCATAATAATGGTCCAATTACATCAGGATCATTTGTTAAATCAATTAAATTTTCATAAGTAGCACGAGCTTTTTCTTCAGCTGCCATATCTTCAGATAAATCAGCTAAAGCATCTCCAGTAGTTGCAAAATAAGAAACAGTAAAAGGAACACCGTTAGAGTCTGTAGGGTAAAGTGCTTTACTGTGTTCTGCATAGAATGAATCAAGGCCAGCATCCCTTAACTCTTGCATAGTAGCATCCTTCATTAATTGATATATCATAGTAGATATCATTTCTACATGTGCAAGTTCTTCAGTACCAATATCAGTAAGTAGGGCTTTACCTCTATTATCAGGCATAGTATAACGTTGATTTAAATAACGAAGAGCAGCACTAAGTTCACCATTTGCACCACCATATTGAGTAACCAAATATTTTGCCATTCTTAAATCTTTTTTCTTAATATCAACAGGATATTGTAATCTTTTACTATAACTAAACATTGATATCACCCTCCCATGGCCAAGTAGTATTTTCCCAAGAAAAAGGAACTTCATTGCTACTTGCGTTACTAATATTTAATGGACCATATTTATTTTCATATTCTTCTGCTAATTTATTAGCACGACTTCTATAGTCGTTAAAAAGAGTTAACATACTACTATCATTTGGATAAACATCTAAATAAAGGTTTACCTCATGGGCAGCAAAAGACATCCTAGCAAGTTCTAACCATAAACGAGTTCTTTCGTCATTACCAGTTAAACTAGTAGGTTTAAAATTTTTGTATTGGTCATAGATATTAGAAAATAAATTTCCATTATCATATGCAACTTGTGGCGTAAATAATGATTGACTAGTTTGTGATTGGTTTTTAGTTTGAGATTGTGCTCTGTATAAATTATTATTCATTCTATACCAATCTCTTAAAAAATAATTATAATTATTCATAATAATCTCCTTCCAATTTTAGTCTATTCAAAATAGGTATTTGTGTATAGTTATATACCCAAATATAAAAAAAGACTTGATTTTTTTTCCTATTTATAATAAACTATAGAAGTCAAGTACATATGGCGCCGTTGGTGAAGTGGTTAACACGCTAGTTTGTGGCACTAGTACGCAAGGGTTCGATTCCCTTACGACGCCCCATGAAGAAATAACTCGAATATTTCGAGCCAAGATAAAAAGCTAATCTAAAAAACAGATTAGTTTTTTTGTTTATAAAGTACAAAAAACACTTGACTTGGAGCTAACTCCAAATGTTAATGTTGTATTGAAAATAAATTTAGAAAGGATTTGAATATGTTAACAGAATTAAATAAAATAAATGAAGTAGAAGATTTAAAAAAATTAAATAAAGAAGAATTAGAAAAACTTTCTGCTGAAATAAGAGAAGTTTTATTAAAAAAACTAAGTATACATGGAGGACATTTTGGTCCAAACTTTGGAATGGTAGAAGCAACAATAGCTCTACATTATGTATTTAAATCACCAATAGATAAAATAGTGTTTGATGTTTCACATCAATCATATACACATAAAATTCTAACAGAAAGAAAAGATGCATTTATTGATGAGGATAAATATGATGATGTAACAGGCTACACTGATTTTGAAGAAAGTTGCCATGATCACTTTAAAATAGGACACACATCAACATCAATTGCCCTAGCATCAGGACTTGCCATAGGAAGAGATTTACAAAAAGAAAAATATAACGTAATTGCCATTATTGGTGATGGATCCCTATCAGGAGGAGAAGCACTAGAAGGATTAGATTTTATTGGAGAGAAAAAAACTAACCTTATAATAATTGTTAATGATAATAACATGTCAATCGCAGAAAATCATGGTGGACTATATAAAAATCTAAAAGAACTAAGAGAAACAAAAGGGAAATCTGAATGTAATTTATTTAAGTCAATGGGACTAGATTATATTTATGTAGATGAAGGAAATAATATAGAAAAATTAATAGATGTATTCAACCAAGTAAAAGATATAGATCATCCAATTGTAGTTCACATAAATACAGAAAAAGGAAAAGGATATAGTTTTGCTGAAAAAGATAAAGAAAATTGGCATTGGACTATGCCATTTAATATAGAAACAGGAGAACCTAAATATAATTTTAATGAAGAATCATATAGTGATTTAACAGGAGAGTATCTACTAGAAAAAATGCAAAAAGATGAAAAAGTAGTAGCAATAGTAGCAGGAGTACCAACCAATATAGGTTTTACAAAAGAAAGAAGAGAAAAAGCTAAAAATCAATTTATCGATGTAGGAATTGCAGAAGAACTTGGTGTAGCTTTAGCATCAGGAATAGCTAAAAATAAAGGTAAGCCAGTATTTGCAACACATTCAAGTTTTATTCAAAGAACATATGATCAAATGTCTCAAGATTTATGTATAAATAAAAATCCAGCAACAATAATAGTAAATACAGCATCAGTATATGGAATGAACGACATAACTCATTTAGGACTTTACGATATATCACTAATCTCTAACATTCCAAATATGGTGTATCTAGCACCAACTTCTAAAAAAGAATATTTCGCTATGTTGGATTGGAGTATTGAACAAAATGATTATCCAGTTGCCATAAAAACACCTTGTAATGGAGTAATAGATGATAATAGAGATGTAGAAACAAACTATATTAATATAAATAAATACAAAGTAGAACAATCTGGAGAAAAAGTAGCCATTTTAGCATTAGGAGACTTCTATCAACTAGGAGAAGCATCAGCTAAAGAAATAGAAAACAAATTAAATATAAAACCAACTTTAATAAATCCAAGATATATAACAGGACTTGATAAAGAATTATTACAAAGTCTACTAAAAAATCATGAATTAGTAATTACTCTAGAAGATGGTATTTTAGATGGTGGCTATGGAGAAAAAATTGCAAGTTTCTATGGAACAAGTGATATAAAAGTTAGAAATTATGGAATAAAAAAAGCATTCTATGATAGATATAATGTAGATGATTTATTAAAAGAAAATAGATTAACAAAAGAACAAATATTAGAAGATGTAAAAAGTTTAATTAAGTAGGTGTAGTATGACAATAAAAGAAGTAAGTGAAAAATATGATATTTCTCAGGATACAATTAGATATTATGAAAAGATAGGACTACTTCCAAAAGTACCAAGAACAAAATCTAATATAAGAAATTTTGATGAAAAATCATGCAAATGGATAGAATTTATAATATGTATGAGAAAATCAGGTATGTCAATAGAAGCATTAACTGAATATATGAAACTTTTTAATCAAGGCAAAAAAACAGTTAGTAAAAGAAAATCTTTATTATTAGAGCAAAAAAAATTACTAGAAGAAAAAAAAGAAAATATTATTAATACAATAGAAAGATTAAATTATAAAATAGAATTATATAATGAAATAGAGCAAGGAAAAAGAAAAGATTTTATGGAAGATATATAGGAGGAAAAAATATGATTAAACAAACAGCAGGGCGTAATCAATTAGGGGATTTTGCACCTAAATTTGCTCATTATAATGATGATATATTATTTGGAGAAAACTGGAATGATCAATCAATTAATTTAAAAACAAGATCAATCATTACAGTTGTTGCTTTAATGTCATCAGGAATTACTGATAATTCATTAAAGTATCATTTAGAAAATGCTAAAAAAATGGTGTAACAAAAGAAGAAATGGTAGGAATTATAACTCATACAGCATTCTATGTTGGTTGGCCTAAGGGATGGGCTGTATTTAACCTTGCCAAAGAAGTTTATAAAGATAACGAAAAAGAAGAACATGAATCATTCTTTGGACTAGGAGAAGAAAATAAAGCCTATGAAAAATATTTTACTGGCAAGTCTTATTTAAACCCATTAACAGATATGACTAAAACTAATCTTTTTATAGCAAATGTTACCTTTGAACCGTCATGTAGAAATAACTGGCATATTCATCATGCAACAAAAGGTGGAGGTCAAATATTGATCTGTGTTGATGGAGAAGGCTGGTATCAAGAAGAAGGAAAAGAAGCTGTTAGTCTAAAACCAGGAATGGTTATCACAATTCCAGCTGAAGTAAAACATTGGCATGGTGCTAAAAAAGATTCTTGGTTTTCACATTTAGCAGTCGAAGTACCAGGAGAAGAAACATCAAATGAATGGTGTGAAAAAGTAACAGATGAAGAATATGACCAGTTATGCTAAAATATAAGTAATAAAAGTTGGCAGGAGGTTGTATGAAAAACGAAATAATTTTATTCGAAAATCAAAATGTAAAACTAGAAGTTAATATGAAAGATGAAACTGTATGGCTATCTTTAGAGCAATTAGCTATGCTGTTTGATAGAGATAGAACAGTAATAAAAAGACATATTAATAATATTTTTAAAGAACATGAATTGAATGAAAATGAGGTATGTGCAAAATTTGCACATACCACTTCACATGGTACTTTAGCAAATAAAACCCAAACCCGAAAAATAGATTATTATAATCTTGATGTAATTATAAGTGTTGGTTATCGTGTTAAATCACAAAATGGTGTTGTTTTCAGAAAATGGGCAAATCAAATATTAAAAAATTACATGATTAAAGGATATGTAATAAATCAAAATGGAATTATGTAAAATATTAGATATTTCTATTAATGATTTATTTATAGGAGAAAAAACAAAAAGTAATGAAAATAGTAAAAAATTAGAAGAAAATATACTAAATCTTCTTAAAAAAGAAGAATTACAAAATAAAAAATTAATGAGATATGAATTAGTAATAGGATTATTATCAAGCATAACATTTATAATTTTAATATTTACCTCATCATATTTAGTAGAAAATAATATTGCTAGAATAATTTTATTTATATTAGCTTTTACCATTTTAATATCAGGAGTAACTATATCATTAAAGATAGAAACAGAAACAGGCTATTATGAATGTAGAAAATGTCATCATCTTTATATACCAAATTATAAAAATGTATATTTTGCAATGCATTATGGAACAACTAGATATTTAAAATGCCCAATATGTAAAAAAAGAAGTTGGCATAAAAAAGTACTAACTAATAAAAAAGAAAAGTAAATTAAACAAAAATAATTTACTTTTTTTATGGCAGAAAAAGTATGAATATAGTCAAAAATTAATAAAATATAATAGAGATGATTATATGAAACTATTTAATAACTATATTCCATATATTATAATTTATATTTTATCAGCTGCTTTATTTAACGAATATTATAAATTATCAACTAAGAAAATGAAGTCATCTGGCTCATTAACTATTTTAATAGAATTAATTTCTAGCATAATTTGTCTATTTTTTATTCCTCTATTTAAATTAAAATTTTCAACTAATATAAATACCTACATAATGCTTTTTATAGCAATTATTTTTTACTCTATTCAAGATAGATTAGCAACTATATCAAGAAGTGGAATAGAGTCATCTACTTATAGTATTCTAAAACAATTATCTACTGTATTTATGATTCTATTTGGAATAATTATCCTAAAAGAAAAAATTATCATAAAAAAATTATTAGGTTCCATACTAATAATATTCAGTAATATAATAGTATTTTTTAATAAAAAAATAAAATTTAATAAATATATAATATCAGGGATAATAGCTAATATATCATTAGCAATAGCCTTATTTATTGATGTTAACTATTCAAAAGAATTTAATTTAGGGCTTTATGTATTTTTAACTTTATTAATTCCAGCTATTCTAGTTTTTATTTTTGAAAATAAAAAAGTAAGAGATATAAAAGAAGAATTTATAGTAAATAATAAAAAATATTTAATATTAACAGGACTATTTTGGACTGTTATGATGTTATCAAAATTAAAAGCATATCAACTAGGAAAAATAACTTTAATTGCACCACTATGTAGTCTAACAGTACTTGTAAATATAATATTCAGTTATTTTCATTTAAAAGAAAAATCTAATTTAATAAGAAAAATATTTGCAGCCATCATGATAATAATAGGAATAATTTTAATTAAAGTATAAACAATTAATTTAGTAAAAATACAGTATATGTCAAAAAATGTTAAACATATTTTATAAATATTGAAATGAGACAATTTATATGCTAAAATAAAACTACAAAGATAGTATAGGATGGAGGAAAAACGAAATGAAGAAAAAGTCATACATTAAATTATTATTTCTTGTAGTAGTAGCCCTATTATTAGGTGTGACTTATCGCACAAAAGCTGAAAATAACATGATAAGTAATAATAACTGGCAATCATATATATCAGGTAGTGTAACAGGACAACTACAATCAAATAATAATGAAAACTTTACAATGCAAATGAGTAGTATAGGAAATAGTAGTGACTTACAAAATGGATATAATTGGCATGCTCAGGCTATTAATAGTTTAGTAACAAATATGAGTACCAGTCACAAATATACAATGGAAGCTAATATTCTATCTGATAAAGATAGAACTATATTTTTAAAAGTTGAAGGACCAAATTATACACCAATACTTGAAAAATATATAAATTTAAAAAAAGACACTGAATATTCATTAAAAGAAGAAATGATTCCAACAGAAGATTATACACCAGTGAAAATAACTTTTGCACTAGGATATAGTAAAGATGAACAATCATCAAGAGAAAATATAGCAAATAATATTGAAGTAAGTAATATTTCAATAGTTGATAAAGGAATAGATAAAACTACGCTAGTATATAAAAAAATTGAAGATTCAAATGTATTAACTGGAAGCGAATATGATGATGTTTATCAATATGCAACGATAGGATCGACCTTTTTACAACAAGGATATATTCCTAGATATCAAAAAACACAAGATAATGCTAAATATGCAATTTTTAATGCACTATATAGTGCTCCTGACAAAATCCATATAAATGGAACAGATAAAACATCTAATATATACATTCAAGGGTCAGGAATCTGGATACCATTAGATCAATTAAACGAAGAATATAATAAAATTGAAATTACTTATGCTGACAATAACGTTGCACATGGTATTATGTATATAAAAAATGGAACAATAAAAAAAGTCAGAAAAAAGGCCTTAGATAAAATAGAAACATATAATCAAACAGGAATAAGCAAAGAAATAAAAAATTTAATTGATACTTATAAAACAAAAATAAATAATGCAACAACAAAAGAAAATATAAATGAGTTATTAAATGAATTTATAACTAAAATAGATAAACAAAAAAACAAAGAAGAAATTGAAGCATATATTAAAGAAAAAATAGCTTATCTTGAAGCATATAAAGATAATGCATCACAAAAAATATTGAATCTTATCACAGAAAAGACAAATGAACTTAAAACATTAGATTCAAACATTGCCACTAAAGATCAAATAAATAGTATTATTAATGATTTTAATAATAAAATTTCATTTAGAAAATTAAAAGAAACTAATATAAAATTATTAGAAACAAAAGCTGAAAATAAAAGTAATAAAGTAAAAAAAATTGCAAAAGCAGCAATAGATAAAATAGATGATGATACAACTAGTACTGTATTAGAAGTTAAAAATATTTATAATAAAGCAGTAGAAGATATTGAAATGCAAGAAGCTATTGAAAATGGATTAGAAGAAATAGAAAAATTATATACTAATACATCATCTGATAAAGTAAAAGAAATAGCTAAGAAATATCAAGAGTTAATAAAAAATGAAACAGATAAAAATGAAATTCCAAAATTAGTAGAAAAAGCAAAACAAGAAATTAAAGCTCAAACAGATAAAGAAGAACAAGAATCACAAATCAATAAAGATAATGTATCTTCAAAAAATCCTCTTACATTAGATAATATATTTAAATATATATTAATATTATCAATAAGTGTAATGGGAGTAATAATATCTGCTAAATATTACAAAAAAACTATTAAAAGATAATTATAATGAAGAAGAGTGATTAGTTCATTCTTTTTTTGTTTTAAAAATTTTATATAAAAAAGTATTATTTAAAAAAATAAAAGGCATAATAATGGTGATGATTATAAATAATAGCATTTGGTTAGATAATATAAAATTAAATAAATATAAAAAATTATTAAAAACAAAAATATACTAAATTATGTAATTGTATTAGTATTATTTTTAAAAATTAGCACTCACACTTGACAAGTGCTAAAATAAGTGTATAATATATGATGAGGGGTGATAATATGTATAATAACTATCAACAAGAACAAGAAGAAAATGTTCTTGAAAAATATGGCCGTGATATTACAGAGCAAGCCAAACTTGGTAAAATAGATCCTGTAATAGGTAGAGATGAAGAAATTAGAAGTATCACCAGAGTATTATCAAGAAAAACAAAAAATAATCCAGTTCTAATTGGTGAACCTGGTGTAGGAAAAACTGCTATAGTAGAAGGACTAGCTCTAAGAATTATTAAAGGTGATGTACCAGCAAGTCTAAAAAACAAAAAAGTATGGGAATTAGATATGGCTGCTTTAGTAGCAGGTGCTAAGTATCGTGGTGAATTTGAAGAAAGATTAAAAAATGTCTTAAATGAAATTAAAAAAAGTGAAGGAAACATCATCATGTTTATTGATGAAATTCACACAATAGTAGGAACAGGAAGAACAGAAGGTGCTATGGATACATCAAATATCCTAAAACCAATGTTAGCTCGTGGAGAAATTCATGTAATAGGAGCAACAACTTTAAATGAATATCGTACTTATATTGAAAAAGATGGAGCTCTAGAAAGACGTTTTCAAAAAATAAAAGTAGAAGAACCAAACGTAGAAGATACAATAACAATTCTTCGTGGTCTAAAAGAAAGATTTGAAATACATCATGGTGTAACAATTCAAGACAAAGCTCTAATATCAGCTGCAACTCTATCAAATAGATATATAACAGATAGATTTTTACCAGATAAAGCAATAGATTTAGTAGATGAAGCATGTGCAACTATTAGAGTACAAATGGACTCTGTGCCATTTGAATTAGATAATCTAACTCATAGAATTATGAGATTAGAAATTGAACGACAAGCTATAAAAAAAGAAAAAGATGAATTATCTAAAAAAAGAAAAGAAGATATTGATAAAAATCTAATAACCATGAAAGAAAAAGAAAAAGAACTAACAGAAGCATGGAATAAAGAGAAAAATCTAAATAATGATATCAAGAAAAAGAAAAAAGAGTTAGAACAAGCAAAGTTCGAATTAGAACAAGCTGAAAATAACTATGATTTAGAGCAAGCTGCAATTCTAAGACACGGAACAATTCCAAAATTAGAAAAAGAATTAGAAAGTCTAAATCAAACAGAAAAAAATAAACTTTTAAGTGATACAGTAACAGATAATGATATAGCAAAAATTATAGCTAAATGGACTAATATTCCAGTCACTAAATTAATAAGTAGTGAAAAAGAAAAATTATTGTCTCTAGAAGATAATATGAAAAAAAGAGTAATGGGTCAAGATGAAGCCTTAGAATTAGTTAGTGATGCTATAATTAAATCACGTAGTGGTATAAAAGATCCAAATAGACCAATCGCATCATTTATGTTCTTAGGACCAACAGGAGTTGGAAAAACTGAGGTTGCTAGAACTCTTGCCTATGAATTATTTGATGATGCTAGTCATATGATTAGGATAGATATGAGCGAATATATGGAAAAATTCTCAGTATCTAGACTTATTGGTTCGCCTCCAGGATATGTCGGTTATGAAGAAGCAGGTCAATTAACAGAGGCAGTAAGAAGAAATCCATACAGTATAGTACTTTTCGATGAAGTTGAAAAAGCTCATCCTGATGTTTTAAACTTACTACTTCAAATACTAGATGATGGTAGATTAACAGACTCAAATGGTAGAACAATTGATTTTAAAAATACAATTATTATTATGACATCAAACCTAGGAAGTGAATATGTTCTAGATGGTAAAAAAGACCTAGTAACAAAAGAATTAAAAAGTACTTTCCGTCCAGAATTTATCAATCGTATAGATGAAATAATAGTATTTAATCCATTATCAAAAGATGCTATTAGTAAAATATTAGATAAAATAATAAATGATATTGAAAAAAGACTTTCTGATATTAATTTAAAAATTAAACTAACTGATAAAGCTAAAGAAGAATTAATAGAAGAAGGATATGATATAAATTATGGAGCACGTCCACTAAAAAGAATCGTATCAAGAACACTAGAAACAATGCTTGCTAAAATGATAATATCAGGCCAAATTAAAGAAAAAGATGAAGTTATTATTGATTATGAAAAAAATAACTTTGTCATAAAAAAATAATAAATATGTAAGTTCATAATATGTGAATTTACATATTTTTTTTCTAAAGAACAAATGATATAATTAGCATATAAGAAAGGAAAAATAATTATGAAAAAATTTATAATAGGCATTTTAACATTCATTTTAGTATTAACATTTACATTAATACCAACAACTATTTTTTTAGAAAAAACAATAAAAGAAGATATTTTAAGAAAGGTAATGACAAAACAAGTTGCTACTAAAACTGTTGAAGTAATTACATCAACAGATGAAAAAATAGACAATTCAACAAAAGATAAAATAAAAGATAAAATTGAAAATAATGAAGAATTTCAAAGTGTTGTAAATAAGTATAGTGATAAAATTTTACAAGATATAACAGAAAATAATATAGATGATGTAAATATAAAAGAAGATGTTATAAAAATAATAGAAGAAAATAAACAAATAATTGAACAAGATCTAGATAAAAAAATAGATAATCAAGAAATAGAAGATATAGTAGATAAATTAGATGAAGAATTAGATCTTAATTCTACCTATAAAAAAACAATTATAAAAACAAAAAATGAATTACCAAAAGAAGCAAGAAAAGTATTAAAAATATATAACATTATAACAGATAATAATACACTATATTTATTAATTGGTCTATCTATTTTAAACATAATAATAATTACAGCGCTAAAAAAGCCACACTTTAAATCCCTTACCAATATATCAGTAGCAGGAATTATATCATCAATAGATACATCGATTTTAATAGTAATAATAGGATTAATATTTAATCTGGCTATAGAAAATATTGAATATCTAAAACCAATAAGTGTTGTTAATGCATTAATAATTGAATTAATTATATTTATAATAAGTATTGTATTGTTAATTATTAATTCCATCATAAATAAAAAATATAAATCATCAAAGGATGCAAAAAATGCTATATCCTAACTTCTTAAGAAAAAATCAAACTATTGGCATTACTGCACCATCAGCAGGAGTAGGATATAAATTGTTATCATATGAAAAGTCTCTTAAAACATTACAAAAAGAAGGATATAATATAGTAGAAACAGAAAGCGTAAGAAATAACGAAATAGTATCTACAACAGAAGAAAAAAGAGCTCAAGAATTTGATGAATTAGTAAAAAATAAAGATATTAATATGATAATTTGTGCAACAGGTGGAGATTTTTTACTAGAAATATTACCATACATAAACTTATCTAATATAAAAGAAAATCCCAAATGGATAATGGGCTATTCTGATCCAACATCACTTTTATACCTAATAACAACAAAACTAGATATAGCGACAATTTATGGATTTAATGCCGGAAGTTATGATCAAATAAAAATTCATAAATCACTACGAAATAACTTAGAAATATTAAAAGGTAATATAGTACCACAAAAAAGTTTTAAATACTATCAAAAAGAAGAAAATAAAGAACTTGATGGTTATAATTTAGATGAAAAAGTGTATTGGGAATCTATAAATGAAGACTTCGATATAAAAGGAAGATTAATCGGTGGTTGTCTTGATTGCCTAAAAGATATAATAGGAACACCATTTGATAATACCTTGCACTTTATAGAAAAATATAAAGATGATGGAATTATTTGGTATTTTGATATCTATGAATTATCAGCAGAAGAACTTTATAGAACTCTATTTCAAATGAGAAAAGCCAATTGGTTTAAGTATATAAAAGGGATAATAGTAGGAAGAGTTGCATATCCAAAACAGTCATACAATAACTTTTCTTATCAACAAGCATTAAAAAGACTATATCAAAACTTACCAATAGCATTCAACACAGATATAGGACATGTTCCTCCAAAAATGACTTTAATTAATGGTAGTATTGCTCATATTATTTGTAAAAATGGTAAAGGTATAATTAAACAAGAATTAAAAAAATAGCATTCATATTGAGTTTATCAATAAATGCTATTTTTATTTTAATAAATTTATAATTTCTTTTACTAATTGACTAGATTTGTAAGCAGCAATAACCTCAAAATCATCATTACCATCTGCAAAGTCAGAAATAGTTCTAACTGATAAAAATGGAACACTATTAATTTTACAAATATGACCAATAGAAGCACTTTCCATATCAACAGCATAACAACCAGTCATTTTATAAATACTATCACGCATAACTTCATCAGTAACAAAACAATCACCACTAGCAATAGGTGCTACATAATAATTATCCACATCGAGCTTTTTTAAGGCCACCTCAGCTATATTAATAAGCTTAGAAGAAGCAACAATTTTTCCATTATCAGGAACACTAAACTCCATAATACGAGTAGGATTGAAATCATGATATGTAACATAACTACTCAAAACAACATCCATAATTTTAACCTTAGAAATCAAACTACCAGCACATCCTGAATTAATAACTAAATCAACCTTATAAGTATCAATCAAATATTGGCACATGGCGGCACTGTTTACCTTACCAATACCAGAACGGCATACCACTAATTTTTTATCAAGATAATCTCCAATATATATTTCTTTATAAGATGTATCATCTTTTTTTAATTTGAAAATTTCAATAAATTTTTCTATTTCCTCATCAAAAGCTCCAATAATACCAATAATCACAACAAATACCTCCATGAATAAAGTGATACGCCTAGTATATCATAATTTTTATATATAAGGAAAGTATGTTACTATAAATAAACTGGTTAAAAGATGTTATATCTGTAAAATAGAAAAATAACTTACAGTTATTTTAAGTTCTCCATTTAGGTGAACCACACCAAAAGTCATTATAATTTATTCTAATTCTAGGACTTACAACAGTTACAGTATTACTTTTAATTAAAGCACCATCATCAGTATGTAATGTAGAAAAACTATTTAAAACAAAGAAAGTATTGATTCTTTTTCTTAGGGAAAAACTTAAAAGTACAGATTGATATGGTAAGATATTATCTAGATTAATTGTTAAAGTATGATTAGTTTTATTGTATATATATTTATCACCAGTAGCAGTAATACCATCAATCCAATTTTTTTATCAGCTCTCTTAAAAAGTTCAAGTCCTTCAATTATATTAACAATAGATGTATTTGATGTAACAGTAGTAGAGATATTATTGTACTTTCCAACAGAAATAGCAGTATTATTTAACTCAGCTATAAAAACCTCCTATATAATAAATTTATCTAAGCTTTAATTACTATTGTTTTTTTTATTTAACATAAGTTTTAAATTATTTTTTAATCTCAAATTATTTGGATCCATTTCAATTGCTTTGCTGAGATAAAAAATAGCTTTAGAAATATCATCATCATAATAGTATGCAAGAGATAATAAATCATATATTGTATAGTCCCAACTAAAAACTTCGTTTATATAAGTTTTTGGATGACTCTTAATATCTAAAGCTAATAAACAATATTTTTTAACTACATCCCAATTTTTTAAATCATATTCTAAAAGTGCCATTTCAACATAAGGATCTCTTAAATATGGTGCTTCTTTTATTGCCTTGTTAAGCCACATTTCTGCCTCATCATAACGCTTTAAATTTTTATAACACCTAGAAATAAATCTCATAGAAGCACATCTTTCATCATTCCAGGTAGCACTAGGAAGACTAAGATGTTTTATTAATGTGTCAATTGCTTCATTCCACTTACCATAATACATGTATTCTCTGCCTAAGTAGTGCATATTTCTATCATCATTAGGATCCTCTTTAACCGATAGTTCAAGTAGGGGAAGATAACTACCTCTTGATTTGTTTTTATCTGGATAATGATTTAAAACAATATCATCTACTATAATCTTATTTTCTAAATCATTACCAGTATAAGTTAATACTTCATGAACAGGATGAATCCAAGTATAATTATTTCTACTATGAATTTTATCTATATAAAAACTAATTTCAGGTTTATTATTTTTATCTAAACTCCAATTATAAGTATAAGAAACGCGTGTAGTTTCATCTTTTTTCCAAGAAGATTCTAATTTTTCTCGCCATCCCTTGTTAAAAACTTCATCAATATCAGTGCAAACACAAATATCGGCATTATCAGGAACCATTTTTAAAGATTCCTCTCTAGCAATATCAAATCTCCAAGGTTTGATATTTTTCTTTTTAACATGAACACCAGCTTTTTTTAATAACTTAACACTGTCATCAACAGAACCGGTATCAAGTACATAAATAGAATCTGCTTCCTTCATAGATTCTAACCAGCGATTTATAAATTTAGCTTCATTTTTACAAATGGCATATACACAAACTTTATATTTATTCATATTACACCTCAATTTATATTATGTTTGATAATGGTATTATATTATCCTATTTAAATGATAAAAAAAGAGTATTGACTAGCTTATTGAATTTTATCAATACTCTTTTATTTTATACACTACTAGGACCAGTAGGACCAGTAGGACCAGCAGGACCAGTAGGACCAGTAGGACCAGTAGCGCCAGTGGCACCAGTAAGACCAGTAGGGCCGGTAGGACCTTGAGGTATAACTAAATTTAATATAAAATTTGGTGCAGTACCAGTTATATTTGCAGATGCTTGAGAATCTGGTGCTCCAGTTGTTACATCACCGATTGTTAAGGTAGGTGTTTCTCCAGTAGCACCGGTAGCACCAGCAGGACCAGTAGGACCAGTAGGACCAGTAGCTCCAGTGGCACCAGTAAGACCAGTAGGACCAGTAGGACCAGTAGCGCCAGTAGGACCAGTAGGACCAGTAGCTCCAGTAGCACCGGTAGCACCAGCAGGACCAGTAGGACCAGTAGGACCAGTAGCTCCAGTGGCACCAGTAAGACCAGTAGGACCAGTAGGACCAGTAGCGCCAGTAGGACCAGTAGGACCAGTAGGACCAGTAGCTCCAGTAGCACCAGTAGGACCAGTAGGACCAGTAGGACCAGTAGCACCAGTAGCGCCAGTAGCGCCAGTAGGACCAGCAGGACCAGTAGCACCAGTAGGACCAGTAGGACCAGTAGCACCAGTAGCACCAGTAGGACCAGTAGCGCCAGTAGGACCAGTAGCTCCAGTGGCACCAGTAAGACCAGTAAGACCAGTGGCACCAGTGGCACCAGTAAGACCAGTAGGACCAGTAGGACCAGTAGGACCAGTAGGACCAGTAGGACCAGTAGGACCAGTAGCACCAGTAGGACCAGTAGGACCAGTAGGACCAGTAGGACCAGTAGCTCCAGTAGCACCAGTAGGGCCACCACTAGGTCCAGTAGGTCCAGTAGGGCCAGTAGGACCGAAACAGAATCTAGGTCTAACTGGTTTAGGCCTAATTATTCCATCTTCACCATAATTATTTCTAAAACATTCACTCATATATAATCTCCTTTCATTATAGAATATGTAAATTGAATTAAAAAGTAGATAATAATTAACCTAAATAAGAAAAATAAATAATAATTATACATAATATATATAGATAGATAAAACAAAAAAGGAAGAAAATATGATATTTAATTTAGATGATTTTAAAAAATTACCAGAATATAAAGATTTTATAAAAAAGAATCCTATTAAAAAGATATTTAAAATAACAACCAGAAAAACTAAAGATACTAAGAAAATAACTAAATCAATAATTACAATAACTAAGAAAGTAAATAATTACAAAGTAGTATTTTATAAAGGTATAACAGATAAAAATGGAGTTATAGATAATATAGAATTACCAATATTAACTGATAATACTACTTATAAAATTAATATATCAAAATACTAATTCTTTAGCACTCAAACTTGACATCTGCTAAAAGGAGTGCTATAACTAAAGAGTACTACAAGGAGGAATGAATATGAAAAAGAAACAATTTAAATCTGAATCAAAAAGACTACTAGATTTAATGATTAATTCAATTTATACAAATAAAGATATATTTTTAAGGGAGTTAATTTCTAATGCTAGTGATGCAATTGATAAATTATACTATAGATCACTAACTGATAAAAAAATAAAGGTAAAAAAAGATGAATTAGAAATTAATGTTTCATTTAATAAAGAAAACAAAACTATTACTATATCAGATAATGGATGTGGTATGACAAAAGAAGAACTAGAAAATAATCTAGGAACTATTGCTAAAAGTGGTTCTCTATCATTTAAAGAAAATATGAAAAAAGAAGACAAAGTTGATATAATAGGTCAATTTGGTGTTGGATTTTATTCAGCATTTATGATTAGTGATGGAATAGAAGTTGTAACTAAATCAATTGATGATGAGAAAGCATATAGATGGTTTTCAGAAGGTGTTGATGGATATGAAATATCTGAATGTGAAAAAGATAGTAATGGTACTACTATTTCAATTCATGTAAAAGAAGATACCGATGAAGAAAACTATTCAAAATACTTAGATGAATATGAACTTAGAAATCTAATTAAAAAATATTCTGATTATATAAGATATCCAATTAAGATGGAAGTAACAGAACATAAATTAGTAGATGAAAAAGAAAATAAATATGAAGATATAAAAGAAGTTCAAACAATCAATAGTATGGTTCCATTATGGAAGAAAAATAAAAAAGATGTAGACGAAGAAGAATATAATAATTTCTATATGGATAAATTTAGTGACTATGACAAGCCATTAAAGACAATAGTTCATCAAGTAGAAGGAATGACATCATATAAATCAATATTATTTATACCAAGTCATGCTCCATATGATTATTATCAAAAAGATTATGAAAAAGGATTAAGTCTATATTCATCTGGGGTCTTAATAATGGATAAATGTAGTGAACTTTTACCAGATTATTTTAGTTTTGTAAAAGGTGTAGTTGACACAGAAGACATATCACTAAATATCTCAAGAGAATTATTACAAAAATCTCATAGTCTTAATTTAATAGCTAAAAATATAGAATCAAAAATTAGAAAAGAACTAGAAAACATGCTAAAAGAAGATAGAGATAAATATGTTGAATTCTTTAAGACTTTTGGAGTACAACTAAAATATGGAATATATAATAACTATGGAGTTGATAAAGAAAAGCTACAAGATTTAATAATGTTTTACTCATCTAAAAAACAAAAATTAATTACTCTAAAAGAATATGTAGAAAAAATGGAAAAAGATCAAGAAAACATTTATTATGCAGCTGGTTCCTCAATAGAAAAAATAGATTCATTACCACAAGTTGAACAAGTAAAGGATAAAAACTATGATATTTTATACCTAACTGATTATGTAGATGAATTTGCAATTACAGCTATTCAAGAATATGAAGGTAAAAAGTTTACTAATGTTGAAAGTGGAAATCTAGATCTAGAAACAGAAGAAGAAAAAGAAACAATTAAAAAGGTAAATGAAGAAAATACTGATTTATTAAAAGAAATGCAAGAAGAAATAAAAGAAGTATCTGAAGTAAGATTTACTAATAAATTAAAATCTCATCCTGTATGTTTAACAACAAAAGGTGATGTATCAATAGAAATGCAAAAAGTATTTGATGCTATGCCAAACAATTTAGGAATAAAAGCAGAAAAAGTTCTAGAAATAAATGAAGAACATAAAATTGCTGAGAAATTAAAAAAACTATACAAAGAAGATAAAGAAGAGTTTAAAAAATATACTAAAATATTATATAGTGAAGCTAAAATGATTGCAGGATTACCAATTGATAATCCAACAGAAATATCTAATCTTATCTGTGAAGTTATTTCTAAATAAAACATTATATAAAAATAAATTTATAAAAAATGTAGAAATACAAGTTATGAAGTTATCTACATTTTTTATTTTTATATCTTTTTCCTTTATAGTTGTCTATTTTAAACTTACCACTACAACTTACGCAGCCGAACAAAACTTCTATTTGTTTTTCTACCTGGAGGGGGGTATAATTTAGATATATAACAAAATATAAGGAGTAAAGTATGAAAATAAAAAAGAATAAAAATAGTTTATATTTGGCAGCAATATTTTCGGTAGCCCTACTAATAGGTGTAGGATATGCAGCCTTATCTGCAACATTAAATATTAATGGACAAACAACTATTAATAAAGCATCATGGGATATTCATATGGAAGATATTAATGTAACTAGTGGAAGTGTTACTGCAACAGCTGCTCCAACACTTGATGCATCAAAGACAACAGTAAGTTTTTCAGTAAAGTTAACTAATCCAGGGGATTTTTATGAATTTACTGTAAAAGAAGTAAATAAAGGAACAATTGATGCGATGGTATCTACAATATCAAAAACAGGTCTTACAACAACTCAGACAAAGTATTTAGATTATACAGTAACATATGATTCAGGATTAACACTAGCCAAAAACCAGATATTAAAATCAGGAAAAAGTGAATATTTAAGAGTAAAAGTAGCATTTAAAAAAGATGTAACAGCAGCTGATTTACCTACAAGTGATACTACACTTAATCTAAACCTTAGTCTTTCATATCAACAATCAGATGATAGCACAGTAGCAATAGTACATCCAGTATGTAAAAGAGCAACAATTCTACATACAGATGTTTGTAATCAAACAGATTCAAATTATTATTGTTCTGGATCAGGATATGTAACTGGAGATACAGCAACATATGGAAACCTAGGAACAACTGGAAAATTAACTAGTGGAGATGCGTTTGATTGTGATGTAAATGGAGATGGCGTATATGATCCAACAACTGAGAGATTTTATTATGTGTCTGGAAAAGATGGCAATAATAATTCAGACTATGTAACTTTAATTTACTATAATAATGTATCAAATGGGGAATCAAACAATACAGCAACATATGCTTGGGCAGCAAAAGCAGATTATATGGCAGCAGGAGGAACAGAGACTGATTATGGAACGAGTGGCTATAATAAAGGCCCATTAACAGCAATTAAACAGCCTCCAACTACTACTCAATGGAAAAATGTAAAATTGTCAAGTACTAGTAGAAATATAACTGATGAAAAAGGAAATATAACGGTTAGTAATTTTAGTTATAAGGGGTATGCAGCAAGGCTGTTAACGGCACAAGAAGTAAGTAGTACCTGTGGAATAACAGTAGGAAGTTATAAAACTGGAGAATTAGATAGTTGTCAATATTTAATGGAAAATACAAAATATGCAAATAGTTCATTGAAGAATAATGGCTATTGGCTAGAAAGTCCTCACTCGTATAATGCGAGCGGCGTTTGGCTCGTGAACCCGAGCATCCGCCTCGTGGCCAACAACACTGTCTCTAATACGAATAACTTTGGCGTCCGTCCGGCAATAGAAGTTCTAAAGTCTAAAATATCATATTAAAAACTATAAACTTTTTATATTAACTGTAAAGATATGTATAAATAATAAAAGATTAGGTTTACTAGTCTTTTTTCGTGGAAAATTTTACTTTTATGTTTTATAATTAAATAGAATAAGGAGGAATTATGGCAACATTATCAAAAAAAGAATTAACTAAAATGCACAAATATTTTAATGCACTAAATTATTTATCAGTAGCTCAACTTTATCTACTTAATAATCCACTATTAAGAAAAAAATTAGAGATTACTGATATTAAACCCAATGTAGTAGGACATTGGGGATCAGCACCAGGACAAAACTTTATTTATATGCATCTAAATAGAGTAATAAAAAAAGATAATTTAAAAATGATATATATATCAGGACCAGGTCATTCTGGACAAGCTATGATTGCTAATAATTATTTAGAAGGTGTTTATACAAAATTTTATCCAAATATAACAGAAGATGAAGAAGGATTAAAAAAATTATGTAAGCAGTTCTCATTTCCTGGAGGAATATCATCTCATGTAGCACCAGAAACACCAGGTTCAATACATGAAGGAGGAGAACTTGGATATAGCTTATCTCATGCAGCAGGTGCAGTACTTGATAATAAAGATTTAATAGCAGCCTGTGTTGTAGGAGATGGAGAAGCAGAAACAGGTCCACTTGCAACTAGTTGGCATATCAACAAATTTTTAAATAAAAAAACAGATGGTGTAGTATTACCAATTCTACACAGAAATGGTTATAAAATAGCTAACCCAACTATTTTTGGAAGAATGAGTGAAGAAGAAATAGAAGACTTTTTCTATGGATATGGTTGGAAACCATACTTTGTAACAGGTCATGATATAGATAAAATGAATGAAGAAATGGCCAAAACAATGGACAAAGTAATAAAACAAATAAAAAAAGTAAGAGAAAAGAAAACAGGTAATTATCCAGTAATAATTTTAACTACTCCAAAAGGATGGACTGGACCTAAAGAAATAGAAAATAAGAAAATGGAGGGCTCATTCAGATCACATCAAGTACCAGTTCCAATAACAAGAGAGAATAGTAGTAATTTACAAATATTAGAAAAATGGTTAAAAAGTTATCATCCAGAAGAATTATTTGATGAAAAAGGAAAACTAATTAAAGAATTAAAAGAATTGCAACCAACACCATCAAAATGTATGGGTCAAAGTCCATATGCAAATGGTGGATTATTATTAAAAGAAATAATTACACCTAACTGGGAAGATTATTGTATAGATATTAAAAAACCAGGACAAATAATTGATCAAGATACTATGGAATTAGGAAACTATATAAGAGATTTATTTGTACTAAATAAAGAAAATAAAAACTTTAGATTTTTTGGACCAGATGAGGCATTATCCAATAGATTTAATCATGTTTTTGAAGTTGAAAATAGAACATGGGAAGCAAAAAAATTAAAAACAGATGAATTCCTAGATCCAGAAGGTAGAGTAATGGACTCATACTTATCAGAACATTTATGTCAAGGTATGTTAGAAGGTTATTTACTAACAGGAAGATATGGCTTTATTCATAGTTATGAGGCTTTTGTTAGAATCGTTGATTCTATGGCATCTCAACATGCTAAATGGTTAAAAGTATGTAATCAAATTCCATGGCGTGCCCCAATAGCATCTCTTAACTATTTATTGGTATCACATGTTTTTCAACAAGATCACAATGGATATACTCATCAAGATCCAGGCTTTTTGAATCACTTAGTTACAAAAAAAGCAGATATTGTTAGAATGTACTTGCCACCTGATACTAACTGTCTATTATCATGCTTTGACCATTGTATAAAAACAAAAAATTATATTAATGTCATAGTAGCGTCAAAACATGAAAGACCACAATGGTTAAATAGAATACAAGCAAAAAAACATTGTGCTAAAGGTTTAGGAATATGGGACTTTGCTAGTAATGATGACGGAAAACCAGATATAGTAATGGCTTGTGCTGGAGAAACACCAACTCTAGAGACATTAGCGGCAGTAGATATTTTAAGAAAATCAGTAAAAGGAATAAAAATTAGAGTAGTAAATGTAGTTGACTTAATGAAATTAGAATCAAATCAAACTCATCCACATGGAATGACTGATAAAGAATATGATGAAATATTTACAAAAGATAAACCAATTATATTTAATTTCCATGGTTATCCATCATTAATTCATCAATTAACGTATAAAAGAAATAATAGAAACATTCATGTTCATGGATATAAAGAAGAAGGAACCATAACTACAACATTTGATATTAGAGTACAAAATGAAATAGATAGATTCCATCTAGTAGCAGCAGCTATAAAAGAAATACCAAGATATAATAAAAATTCTAAGGTATTAATTAATTGGTGTAATGAAATGTTAAAAGAACATAAAAAATATATAGATGAATATGGTATAGATATGCCATATATAAGAAATTGGAAATGGGATAGTAAATAAACCAACAAAAAGACTCATAAAGTCTTTTTTTCTAACTAAAAATAAGTGTATAATATATTAGAAGGAGGATATTTAATATGAAAGAAGATTTAAAAGAAATATTTTTAATTGGATTAGGAGCTATCAGTATGACTGGAGAAAAAGCTAATAATTTAAAAGATGAATTATTAAAAAAAGGAGAAGAATTATATAAATCAGGTAAAGTTTTAAATGAAGAATTAAAACATAATATAAAAGAAAAAATAAAAGACAACGTAACTGTTGTTGTAAATGAAGAAAAGGATATAACAAAGGAAGATATTTTTAATAATATAGAAAAATTAACTGACAAAGAAAAACAAGAATTAGCTAGTATATTAGAAAAAGATAATAAGGAAAAATAATTTATTATGAATAGTAGAGAACGATTAAAAGAAATAATTGAAATAGTAAAAAAATACGAATTAACAAAAAGCATTAATCCTGAAAAAGTAAGAATGATAATAGAAGATTTGGGACCAACATTCATAAAATTAGGGCAAATTGCATCGTCAAGAGAAGATTTAATTCCCAAAGAATACTGCAAAGAATTATCAAAATTAAAAAGTTCTGTAAAAGAAGTTGATTTTTCTAATACTAAGAAAATACTAGAAAAAGAATATAATAAGGATATTAATCAGATATTCAAAAAGATAAATGAAAAACCAATAGGTTCAGCATCAATTGCCCAAGTATATGAAGGCTATTTATTAGACGGTAGTAAAGTAGCTATTAAAGTAAAAAGAGAAAATATTGATGAATTAATGAAACTAGATACAAATTTGTTAAAAAAAGCTATTTCTATTTTACATCTTAATAAATTAATAGGTAATATAATTGATCTAGAGTCAGTTATTGATGAAATGTATGAAATATCCAAAGAAGAGATGAATTTTAATATTGAAAGAAATCATATGCAAGAGTTTTTTGAATATAATAAGGATATCGTCTACTTAAAAAATATTAAAACATATGATAATCTATCAACAGAAAATGTTTTAGTAATGGAGTATGTTGATGGCTATAATATTAATGAACAACAAAAATTAATAGAAGAAGGTTATGATTTAAAAGAAATAGCCTTAAAACTTTCAGATAATTACATAAAACAAGCTATAGATGATGGTTTTTATCATGCTGATCCACATTCAGATAATATAAAAATTAAAGATGGTAAAATTGTTTATTTAGACTATGGTATGATGGGTAGATTATCTAAATATAATAGAGGCCTATTAGAAAAATGTATTCAAGCGATAATAAAAAATGATATTTCAGAAATTGCTCATATATTAGTATCATTTGATACCAAAAAATCACCAGTTGATTATATGAAATTAAAAAGTGATATTAAATTAGTACTAGATAAGAATAAACAAACAGAAATTAAAAGTATTAATATAAAAACATTTGCATCAGATATGCTAAGCCTATTACAAGAAAATAGTATTACTTTACCAAAAGAAATTACAATGCTTGTAAGAGGAATAGTAGTATTAGAAGGAACTCTTGAAGAAGTAGATAATAATATTAATTTAATAGAAGTTTTAAAAACAAGACTTAATTATACCGATATTATAAGTAAAGAAAATATTAAAAAAGTACTAAAAGAAACTGTTACAAATGCCAATGACTTAGTTAATATCCCAAATGAATTATTAACAACCCTAAAAGGAGTAAATACTGGAGAATTGAGATTTAATATAGAATTAACAGACTCCAAACATCAAATAGATAGAATTGAAAGAATCGTTCATTTAATTATTGTAACTATTTTGGATGTTGCCTTTATATTAGGAACAAGTCTAATAGTAATAAATGAAAACAATACCTATCCATTTATATTTTACTTATATTTAATGGGTGCTATTTTATGTAGTATTTGGTTAATTTATAAGCTTTTAATGTCAAAAATAAATAAATATTAACTATATAGTATAATTATAAATATTTATCATAAACTAACAATGTAAACTAATATTTTTTAGCACTTTAACTTGACAAGTGCTAAAAATAGTGGTATAACATAATTGTAGATGAAAGGAAGATGATAAATATGGATTTAATTCCAAGAAAATTTTATTTAGATGACATTTTTGATGATTTTATTTCTTCAAAGAAAGAACAAAATATGAAGTGTGATATTTATGAAAAAGATGGTAATTATCATATTGAGATGGATGTTCCTGGATTTAAAAAAGAAGATATCTCTATTGAAGCAAGTGATGGTTATTTAACAATTAAAGCAGAAAAAAATAGTGAAAATAATGAAGAAGATGAAGATAAAAATTATATTCGCCGTGAAAGAAGTTATGGTGCATATGAAAGAAGCTTTTATTTAGGTGACTTGGATCAAGATAAAGTAGAGGCAGAATTCAAAGATGGAATACTAAAAATTTCAGTTCCTAAAAAAGAAGAAGTAAATAATAAAAAAATGATAGAAATTAAATAATAAAAATATTTTCTAAATAAAGATAAAACTATTAGTAATTTTACTAATAGTTTTTAAATGTAGTTTAAAAACAAATCACGATATGATATAATAAACCCATAGGAGATGGTTATATGCAAACTAGAAAAAGTAAAGTGTTCCCAGTAGTACTTACAGTATTAATATTAGTAATTATAATATATCTATTTTCAACACTAAAACAACCATATGTAGAATGTAGTAGTAAAAAACAAACAGACGCTAATGTATTAGTAAAAGAAAATATAAAAGCAACCCTAGATAATAATAAAATATCTAAATTAGAAGTAGTTAAAACAATTATATTAGGTGATGAGTATAAAGATAATTATAAAAAGTATACAGATAGTATAAAATATAGTCTAGAAGCTTCATACAAATATTTAGGAAAAAGTGTAAGAATAGAAACTGAAGATAATAAGGTAATAGTAAGAATAATAGCTGAAAAAGGTGAAAAAATAATTTTAAATGATATAAATTTCTATAACAAAGATAATTTAGAAATAGAAATAGAATCTAATACTAAAAGTAGTGATGTAGTAACTCTAGGTATTAAGGATAAATATACAGAAGGAGAATTATTAACCAGAATGAAAAATAATGGTTATAGTTGTAAATAATGGATGATTATATAAAAGAAATAGGTAACAGCCTAGATTTTACAAGTAATTTAATAAATGAATTTGAAAATGGAATACTTTTAACTAATAGTGAAATAGATGTTTTAAATAAATATAAAATTAACTATAAAAATTGTACTAGTCTAAAAAATTTAATTTCTAAAA
The DNA here is from genome assembly GCA_905216155.1 of uncultured bacterium. GTDB lineage: Bacteria > Bacillota_I > Bacilli_A > RF39 > UBA660 > CAJMSU01. The sequence goes on along the minus strand of CAJMSU010000006.1, from coordinate 2,989 downwards.
TAGAGATAGTTTTAGAAGAAAATGAATATGAAGATATAGATGATCTTGATTACGTCTCACAAACAATTTCAGAAAGAGATTACTATCAAAATACTAATAAATAGTAGACAAAAAGAATATAATATGATATAATTAGCAAGCATTAAAAGAAGTAATATAACTTCTTTTTTGTTGCCTATAGGGAGGAAATATGGAAAATATAGAATTAAAGAGGTTGATGATAAAATATGAATATGCTCAAGAGAGTATAAATACATATTTGGATAAATTAATAAAATTATATGAATTAGAATATAAATATAATCCTGTTGAACATATAAAAACAAGAATAAAAAGTCAAAAAAGTGCAACTAAAAAATTAGAAAGAAAAGGATATGAAATAACTACAGAAAATATAAAAGATCATGTCCATGATATGGTAGGCTTTAGAGTAATATGTCTATTTTTATCAGATGTTTATGATATAGTAGACTTCATTAAAAAATCAAATCAATTTGAAATAAAGGAAGAAAATGATTATATTAAAAATCCAAAAGAATCAGGTTATAAAAGTTATCATTTAAATGTTTTAATACCAATTATAATAGATAATAAAAAAGAATATATAGAAGCAGAAATACAAGTAAGAACTGTTGCCATGGACTTTTGGGCTAGTATTGATCACAAATTAAGATATAAATTAGGAACAGATGTACCAGAAAATTTTGAAAAAGAATTATTTGATTGTTCACAAGAAATTGGAACTATGGATGTAAATATGCAAAAATTATATGAAATTGTAAAATCATATAAATCTGATGAAAACAGTATAAAAACTAAAGAAGTAGAAAAACCAAAAATATTAATAAAAAAATAATATAAAGAATAAAATTTTCTAAAATAAAGACAATTTTATTCTTTTGTTTTGTTGCAAAAGTAATATGCTTATATTAAAATATAAAAAAAGGAGTTATGTAATATGATTTATTTAGACTATAGTGCAACAACACCAGTAAATGATGATGTTCTAGATACATTTGTTAAGGTAAATAAAAATTATATTGGTAATCCTAATTCATTACATAAACTTGGATTAGAATCAAAAAGATTAATAGATGCATCTACTAAACAAATAGCAAGTATTTTAAATATTTTAGAAAAAGAAATAATTTATACATCAGGTGCAACCGAAGCAAATAATACAGCAATCATAGGAATTGCAGAAAAACATCAAAATAGAGGTAGACAAATTATTACCACAAAGCTTGAACATTCATCAATTTTAGAGACTTTAAAATATTTAGAAAAAAAAGGATTTAAAATTAGTTATGTAAAACTAGATGAATATGGTAGAGTTGATTTAAATGACCTTAAAAATTTATTAAAAGAAGATACTGTTTTAGTAACAATAGCTAGTATTTCCAGTGAGCTTGGTATTATCCAACCAATAGAAGAAATAGGTAAAATTATCAAAGAAAATAAAAAAACATTTTTTCACTGTGATATGACACAAAGTATTGGCAAACAAACTTTATCATTTGATAATATAGATCTAGCATCATTTTCAGCCCAAAAATTTTATGGATTAAAAGGAGTAGGCTGCTTAATAAAAAAAGAAAACATAGTAATTGAACCATTAATACATGGTGGAAAATCAACAACAATATATAGAAGTGGAACACCATCACCAGCTCTAATCGCATCAACTGCTAAAGCCCTAAGATTATGTTACGAAAATTTACAAAAAAAACAAGAACATGTAAAACAATTGAATAAGTATCTATTAGATAATCTAAGCAAAGAAGATATATATATAAATAGTAATAAATATTCTATAGAAAATATTATTAATATAAGTCTAAAAAATATTAAATCAGAAACAATGTTACATGCCCTAGAAGAAGAAAATATATTTATTTCAACAACAACAGCCTGTTCTACAAGTAATAAGTCATTGTCAGTATATGAAATAACAAAAGATGAAGAAAGAGCAAAAAGAAGTCTTAGAATAAGTATTTCATCATTAACTACAAAAGAAGAAATAGATAAATTTATAAGTGTATTTAAAACAAAGTTAAAAGAATTAACTAACATTAAAAAAACAACATCAAATAAAAATTCCTAATAATAAGTTTACTTAATTAAGAAATTTTTGTATAATATAATCGAAAGTATAAAGGAGTTGGTTATTTGAAAAACAAAACTATGATAGAAATTATTGATGCTGACGGGTTAAAACAAGAAGTAGAACTAATTACTTTTCTAAATTCAGAAGATGAAAAAAGAGATTATGTAGTATATACAAAAGGTGAAACTCAAGGAACAAATGGAGATAAAGTTATATATATATCAAGGTTTTATAAAGAAAATGGTGAATTAAAAACTGAAGAAATAACTGAAGATTCAGAATGGGTTGATGTTCAACATCTTTTAAAAAAAATTGCCAATGCAACTAATTAAGGAGGAATTTATTTATGGATAATATTTATGAAAACGCTATAAAAAATATAAAATCATCGTTATATGACGTTATGATAATAGAACAAGATAACTTAAATTCCTTAGAAAATAAAATGTTAGTTAGTGCTGAAGAAGAAAAAGAAATATTAAAGGAAAAAATAGCATTAAAAAAAGAAACACTTAATAATTTAAGAACCAACACTCAAGAACTTGAAAAGAATTTAGAAGTATTAGATAATTTTGATAATGAATTAATAAATAACAAAGAAAAAGTAGAAGAACTGGTAAATGACTCTATAGAAAATACTGAATCAAAAGAAAAAGAAGTAGAAGAACCAGAAAATGACTCTATAGAAGATACTGAAATAAAAGAAAAAGAAGTAGAAGAACCGGTAAATGACTCTATAGAAGATACTGAAATAAAAGAACAAGAAGAAAAAGAAGAATCAGAAAATGACTCTATAGAAGATACTGAAATAAAAGAAAAAGAAGAACCAGAAAATGACTCTATAGAAGATACTGAAATAAAAGAAAAAGAAGAACCAGAAAA
>CAJMSU010000005.1 GCA_905216155.1 uncultured bacterium | reverse complement strand
TTACGACCAAGTTATCTATAAAAAATTATGTTTCACATCATTGACTAATATTCAAATGAATATTTAAGTATTCAAAACTTGTCTTTTATAGTATAATTATAGTGGTGATATGTATGTTTAAAAATAATAAAATTTTGATATTAGGACTTGCTCGTAGCGGTTATCAGGCTGCGAAATTCTTAATTAATAGGGGCAATACTGTAATACTTAATGATGGTAAAGCAGAAGAAAAATTAGATAAGGAACAAATTAGTGAATTAAAAGGTCTTGGTGTTCAATTAGTTTTTGGAAGTCATCCTGATGATTTATTAGATTCTAGTTTTGATTATTTAATAAAAAATCCCGGTGTTCCAATAGATCACAAATATGTTTTAAAAGCTAAAAATTTAGGAATAGAAGTAATTAATGAAGTAGAGATGGCTTATCGTTTATTACCTGATGATGTTACTTTGATAGGAATAACTGGTACTAATGGTAAGACAACAACAACAACACTAACTTATAATATTTTAAAAGAAGCTTTTATGGATAGAGTACATTTAGCTGGTAATATAGGTTATCCTTTATGTGGTATATTAGATAAATTAAAAAGTAATGATATTATAGTAATGGAGGTTTCTTGTCAACAGGGAGAAAATTTAGATAAATTTAAACCTAATATTGGCCTTTTTACTAATATTAGTGAAGCACATATTGATTTTATGAAAACGTTTGATCATTATAAAGAGGTTAAAGCAAAAATGTTTTATAACCAAACCAGTGATGATATTGCAATTCTTAATATGGAAAACGAAGAGGTTATTAATGAGCTAAAAAATATAAAATCTCAAACTAAATATTTTTCTAGTAAAAAAGAGATTAATGGTTGCTATCAAAAGGATGATGCAATTTACTATTATGGTGAAAAAGTAATGGATATTGATCATATTAAAATTCCTGGTATTCATAATTTAGAAAATTGCATGGGTGCTATTATGATAGCTAAGGAATTTGGTGTTGATAATAAGGTGATTGATAAGGTGTTATCTGAATTTACTGGTGTTGAACATAGATTGGAGTATGTTGCTACTGTTAATGGAGTAAAATATTATAATGATACAGAGGCCACTAATATTAAGTGTAGTCAGATAGCGTTATCTTCATTTACTAAACCAGTAACGCTTATTTTAGGTGGCTTAGAACGTGGGCAAAATTTTGATGATTTGATTCCTTATATGAAATATGTAAAAAATATTATAGGTATAGGTCAATGCCGATTGAGAGTAGAAGAATTTGGTAAGAAAATAGGTATCCCAACATATATTTATGAAAATTTATCAGAGGGATTTAAAAAGTGTGTTCAAGTGACTGAAAATGGTGGTATAGTATTATTGAGCCCTGCATCGGCTTCATGGGATCAATATAAGGAATGCGAAATTCGTGGTGCAGAGTTTAAAAAATATGTAAAGGAGCTAAAAGATAATGAAGATTAAAAATGTAATTGGTCGTGAAATTTTAGATTCAAGAGGAAATCCTACAGTTGAGGTTGATGTTATACTTGAAAATGGTATTGTAGGAAGAGCTGCAGTTCCAAGTGGAGCATCAACTGGTGAAAGGGAAGCATTAGAATTACGTGATGGTGGTAGTCGCTTTATGGGAAAAGGCGTTTTAAAAGCTGTTGCGAATGTTAATGGTCCATTAAGAGAGTTAGTAATTGGTATGGATGTAGATGATCAAAAGGCTCTTGATTATGCGATGATTAATTTAGATGGTACTCAAACAAAATCAAAATATGGTGCTAATGCAATTTTAGGTATAAGTATGGCTGCTATGAAAGCTAGTGCTAATGCAGAAGGTGTGCCAGTTTATAAATATGTTAATGAAAAATTTGGTGATGGTGTAATGTCTTTACCTAGACCAATGATGAATATTATAAATGGTGGAGCTCATGCTGATAATAAACTTGATTTTCAAGAATATATGATTATTCCAATGGCTGATACTATTCATGATAGAATTAGAATTGGAGCTGAAGTATTTCATAATTTGAAGGATGTTTTAAAATCTAGAGGATTAGTTACTAGTGTTGGAGATGAAGGTGGATTTGCTCCTGATTTAAAATCAAATAGTGAAGGCTTTGAACTTATTATGGAAGCTATAAAAAAAGCAGGGTATGAACCTGGTAAGGATGTATGTATGGCAATAGATGTTGCGGCATCTGAATTCTATAAAGATGGTAAGTATGAACTAGTAGGTGAAGGAAGAAGTCTTACTACGGAAGAGTTAATTGAGTACTATGAAAATTTAATAGACAAATATCCAATTATTTCTATTGAAGATCCAGTTGATGAAAATGATTGGGATGGATTTAGTTTGGTAACAGAAAGAATTGGAGATAAGATTCAATTAGTTGGTGATGATTTATTTGTTACTAATAAAAAATGTTTACAAATGGGGATTGATCATAAAGCAGGTAATGCAATTTTACTTAAGGTTAATCAAATTGGTACAATTACAGAAACATTAGAGACTATTGAACTTGCAAGAAATAATAATTACGCTACTGTTATTTCACATAGAAGTGGAGAGACTGAAGATACAACAATTGCAGATTTAGCAGTAGGACTTAATCTAGGACAAATAAAAACTGGTTCTATGTCTAGAACAGATAGAATTTGTAAATATAATCAATTAATGAGAATAGAGGAAGAATTGTAATTTTTCTTCTTTTTAGTTTAGTTGCAAAAAGAAATAATATATGATAATATAGTATTCAGTTAGACGGAGGTGTTTTATGAAAACAGCGTTATTAGTTATATCAATTTTATTAATTGTAATAGTACTTTTACAAAGTTCTAAGGCAGAAGGAGCTGCACAAATAATAACTGGTTCTACTTCTGAATTGTTTTCTAATAGGAAAGAGAGAGGATCAGAATTGTTTATTAGTAGACTTACTTTGACTCTTGGACTTTTGTTTTTTGGGATTTCTTTAGTATCAATGTTTTTATAGGACGTATGTCCTTTTTCTTTTGGGGCTAGATATATATTTAAAAATAAAGTATAATATAATAGAAGGTGATACTAAATGAGAGAAAATATTTTAAATGTATTAAAAAATAGTAGTAAAGCACTTAATATTTATGAGATACAAGATGCTTTAGGAATAAAAGATGTAGATGAATTAAGAGATTTAAGTTCAGAACTTAGAAAATTAGAAGATGATACTATAATATATCATTCTAATAAAGACCGTTATATGATGCTTGAAGATAGTCATTTAAGAAAAGGTGTAATGAGGGTTAATAAAAAAGGATTTGGCTTTGTTATAGTTGATGGATTAGATGATGATGTTTATGTTTCTCAAGATAATATGAACGGTGCTATTCATGATGATGTAGTTTTAGTTGAGATTACTAGTAAAATGAATATTGATAAATTAGAGGGTAGAGTTTTAAAAATAATTAAGAGACCAACTACTAGATATATAGGAGAAATTAATTTTAAGGGTGATTATGGTTATATTACTTTGGATGATAATAAAATTAAAATTAATATAAAAGTACCTAAGGAAGATTCAATGAATGCAGTTGATGGTCATAAGGTTGTAGTTGAACTTGGTAAAAGACTTAATAATACTAATTACTTAGGTAAGATTGTTGATATTATTGGTCATAAAAATGATCCTGGTGTTGATATATTGTCTATTGTATATAAATATAATATAAATACTGAGTTTCCTGATGATGTAAAAGAAGAATTAAAGAATTTTCCAAGTGAAGTTAGGGATCAAGACTTGGTTGGTAGAAGAGATTTACGAGGAGAAGTAATTTTTACAATAGATGGTGATGATACAAAAGATATAGATGATGCTATTTCTATTGAAAAGTTAAATAATGGTCATTATAAGTTGGGTGTTCATATTGCAGATGTTAGTTATTATGTTAAAGAGGGTAGTCCACTTGATAATGAAGCTATGGAGAGAGGAACTAGTGTTTACTTGGTAGATAGAGTTATTCCTATGCTTCCTCATGAACTTTCTAATGGTATTTGTTCTTTAAATCCAAATACGGATAGATTGGCAATATCTTGTGTAATGGAGTTTGATAATACTGGTAGACAACTTGAGTATGATATTTTTCCTAGTGTAATAAGATCACGAATTCAAATGACTTATAAAAAAGTAAATAGTATATTAGAAAAAAATGTTGTTCCAGAAGGTTATGAACCATTTGCAGAATCTTTAAGAGAAATGGAAGAACTTGCTAAAATACTTAGAAAAATGAAAGAAAAAAGAGGTTATATTGATTTTGAAGTAGATGAGGCTAAAATTTTAGTAGATGAAAACTGCAAGCCAACAGAGATTGTGTTAAGAGAAAGAGGCACTGGAGAAAAACTTATTGAGGATTTTATGATTGCTGCTAATGAATGTGTTGCTAGTCATATTTACTTTATGAATTTGCCATTTATTTATAGAGTGCATGAGGTTCCTAAGGAAGAAAAATTAAGAAGTTATTTAAACTTTGTTAGTAGTCTTGGATATCAAGTTACTGGTGATTTAAGTGATACTAGTCCAAAAACTGTACAAAGAATTATTAAATCATTACAAGATAAAAAGGAATTTAAAATCCTTTCAAGTTTACTTTTAAGAAGTATGCAAAAAGCAGTTTATAAGCCTGAAAATTTAGGCCATTATGGACTTGCTAGTAAGTGCTATACACATTTTACTTCACCTATTAGAAGATATCCAGATACAACTGTACATCGTTTATTGCATACATATTTGTTTGATCAAAAGATAGATATGCCTACAATAAGAAAATGGGAAGAAAAATTAGTTTATATTGCGGAACATTCTTCATCTAGAGAAAGAGCTAGTATTGATTGTGAGAGAGAAGTAGATGATATGAAAATGGCTGAATATATGGAAGGTCATATTGGTGAAGAATTTGAAGGTATGATTTCTTCTGTTACTAATTTTGGTATGTTTGTAGAACTTGACAATTTAATTGAGGGTTTAGTTCCATTAAGAGATATGAAAGACTTTTTCCATTTTGATGAGGAACATATGACTTTAGTTGGAGAAAAGAGTCATGTAAAATATATGATTGGTGAAAGAGTTGTTGTTAGAGTTGTAAGGGCTTCTAAGGAAGAAAAAATTATTGATTTTGAAGTGGTTAGGAAGGTATAAGTATGTCAAGAAAAGTTAGAAAAGTAAAAAGAAAGTTAAAAGGTCATGTAAAATTAATTGTTAGTTTATTAATTGCTGTTTTATTAGGTATTGCTATGTTTTTTGCAATTTCTAACTTTTCGTCTAGTAAGAATAATGGTGATAATGAAAAGAAAGTAAAGACTAAGGAAGAAAAGAAAAAGCCTAAGGAATATAGTGCAAGTTTATTGATGGTTGGAGATGCTCTTATTCATAGTGCAGTTTATCAGGATGCTAAACTTAGTGATGGGACATATGACTTTAAGCCAATGCTTGAGTATATAAAACCTATTTCTTCTAAGTATGATTTGGCTTATTATAATCAAGAAACCATTTTGGGTGGTGCAAGTTTAGGGTATTCTAATTATCCAAGGTTTAATTCTCCTCAAGAGGTTGGGGATGCTTTTATAGATGCTGGATTTAATATGGTTTCACTAGCTACTAATCATACAATGGATAAGGGCGAAGCTGGTGTTATTAATTCTGTTAATTATTGGAGTAGTAAAGATAATGTAGTATCTACTGGTCAATGGAGTTCACAGGAAGCAAGAGATGAGGTTCATGTTTATGAAAAAAATGGAATAAAATATGCGTTTTTCTCTTATACAACTTGGACTAATGGGTTGGAAACGCCTGTTGGTAAAGAATATTTAAATAATGTTTATTCTCCTGAAAAAGCAAAAACAGATATTGAAAAAGTAAAAGATAAGGTTGATGTTATTATTGTTGCTATGCACTGGGGTACAGAATATTCTCTTGGTGTTAATGATAAACAGACTGAAATTGCTAACTATTTATCTGATTTAGGTGTTAATATTATTATAGGTGCTCATCCTCATGTTGTTGAACCTGTTGAATATATTAATAATGGTAAAACTTTTGTTATTTATTCTTTAGGAAATTTTATATCCGATCAAGAAGGTACAGAGCGTCTTACTGGATTAATGATGGATTTAACTATAAAAAAGGTTGTTGATACTTCAGATAATGTAACAGTATCTATAGAAAATCCCAGAGCTGAACTTATTTATACTAAATCATATTATGGTAGAAAGAGAAATTTTAAGGTTTATCCTTATTCACAACTTAATAATACTTTACTTCCTAATTATATGAGTTATTATGAAAAATATAAAGCTATAGTTAGTTCTAGGTATCCAGAACTTGTATGGGGTATTTCTTAATAATATATATGGATGTGATAATATGGAAATAATAAATAGAAAAGCTAAGTATGATTATTATATAAAAGAATTATATGAGGCTGGTATTGTTCTTACTGGTACAGAAATTAAGTCTGTTCGTAAAGGCAGTTGTAATATAAAGGATTGCTATGGAATTATTAAAAATAATGAGGTATTTCTTTTAAATATGTATATTGGTCAATATAAGGAAGGAAATATTTTTAATCATGAAGAAACAAGAAGTAGAAAACTTTTACTTCATAAAAAAGAAATTTTAAAATTGGAAAAGGCAATTAATGAAAAGGGATATACTTTAGTACCAATAAAACTTTATTTTGTTAAAAATAGATTAAAGGTTCAATTAGGTTTATGTCTTGGTAAGAAGGATTATGATAAAAGAGAATCTATAAAAGAAAGAGATATAAAAAGAGAAGTTTTAAGAAATGTTAAAAATTACTAAAAATGTATATATAGTTCTCTTTTTTTAACTTTAAGGGTATAAAAACATTTTATATCTTTTCTTTTTAGAAAAATTTGACAGTATTATTTGATAGATTTTTTTTATTATGTGTGCTATAATGTGTGCATGGGGCTGATATGGTTTCGACGGGAGTATTAGAGCATAGATGGCAAGTCGAATGTTCACGTTACGAACACAAAGCAATAAATGCTAACAAATTAAAAAATGCTGTAGCAAATATGTTTGGTGGAAATCAAACATTAGCTTTTGCCTAATAATATAAAGGTCAGCGCTTTCTTTTATTTTTTACCTAGGAAATAATTGAAGGTTCAAATTTTATAGGTTATAGCTATCTTTTGTCTAGAAGATAGAAAGAAATTTTAGACTGGTATATTATTTTGGTCGTTAATTACTGTAGTAATATATGAGATTTAATTAGTTAACTAAACTTGTAGAAGTTTATGTAGCTGTATTTTCGGACAGGAGTTCGATTCTCCTCAGCTCCACCATATAATAAAAATTTGGTTGGATATGTCTAACTTTAAATATAGGTCAATTTTAGGAATAAAATTGATTTTTTTGTTAATGGTTATAATTATAAATATATATGTTATACTTATATCATATAGATTGTGTATAATATTATTTGATAATTCTATAATTTATATGTTTAATTATAGAATTTAGAGTTGGAGAAAAATTTATGAGAAAAGTAGTAATAAATGGAATTTATAAACATTTTAAGGGTGATTATTATTTAGTTGTTAATATTGCAACTCATTCTGAGACAAAAGAAAAATATGTGGTTTATAGAAGTCTATATGGTGATGGAAGTTTATGGATTAGACCGATGGATATGTTCTTAAGTTGTGTTGATCATAAGAAATATCCGAATGTAGACCAAAAATATAGGTTTGAATTGCAAGAAATAGATAGTGTAAATAATTAAAGATTTAATTAAATGAGGAGTTTTTATTATGTTAAGAATGTTTCGCAGAGATGCTTATTGTTTAGGTTTAATTTATGCTTATATATATTCAAGTAGGCAAATGGTTTTAGTGGATGATTTGAAAAAATTTCATGATATTATTGAAAGAAATTTAGAAAAAATGAATAGCTTGGCATTAGATATATATGCTACTGTGTGGAATGATAATGATCCAAGTATATATTATCAAAGTAGAGGAAAAAATAGAGAAATATATTATGCATTATATCCAGATTTTGATTTACAACGGGCAATAGATGTATATATAGGTTGTGTATCACTAGATATTTTAGTAGCATCTCAGATGGACAATGCATTAGGTTGTATAGACTTAAAAAAAGAAGATGGAAAAATTATAAGTAAAAGTGATAATAGTAAAATTAATAAAATAAAAAAGAAAAAATAAAATACTTGATTGCAACAATTTTTGTTGCTTTTTTTGTTATTGTTACATGTGTTTTTAATTTTAGATATTAATATATTAATCATTATTTTCTTTCTATGTCATATAATTTTTTGAGGAGTGTAATTTAATGAATAATAATACTTATGTTGTTCAACAGGGGGATACTTTATATGGAATATCTAGACAGTTTAATACTAGTGCACAAAAGATAAGAGAGTTAAATAATTTAACTAGTGATATTATTGTTCCAAATCAAGTACTAATTATATCTAGTAATAGTGATAGTAATCCTTCTGAATGTGTTGTTTATACAGTAAAAAAGGGTGATAGTTTGTATAGTATAGCACAAAAGTATGATAGTACAGCAGATGCTATTAAAAGATATAACAATTTAAGTAGTAATACATTAGCTATTGGACAAAAATTAAAAATTCCTTGTTACATGGATGATAGTTCAGATAATTATGTTAATTATACGGTTCAAAAGGGTGATAGTTTATATAGTATAGCAAAGAAATTTGGTACAACTGTTGATGAGATTAAGAGTGATAATAATTTAAAAACAAATAATTTAACAATTGGTGATGTTTTAAAGGTTAAAGATAATACATCTGTTTCTGTAATTGAGGAGTGTTATGGCGAGGATTTTACTGTACCACTCGATTATATAAATTATGTGGTTCAAAAAGGAGATAATTTATATAGTATAGCAAAGAAATATAATACAACTGTTAATGATATATTGCAGCTTAATAATCTTACTAGTAATGCTTTATCAATTGGTCAATCTATAAGAATTCCAACTACTGTTAAAAAGTATATAGTAAAAAAAGGGGATAATTTATATTCTATTGCTAGAGAGTATAATACAACTGTTAGTGAAATTAAAAGAAAAAATAATTTAAGTAGTAATGCACTTAAAATTGGTCAGGAATTACTTGTTTAATGAGAGAAAATTTTATGGAGGTTGATTATATATAATAGTATTTATGTAATTTCTCTCTTACAACTATTTATATAAATCATAAATATTAAAATGAAAGAAACTATATATGATAGTCAAAAATATCCAAATTTTGTTAAGGAAAATCCAGCTACTGGTGTATTGAAGGTTCAAGTCTTTTCTGCTAATCAAGCTTTTCCACTTCCAGATGTAGAAATAGAGGTGTGGAGGGAAATTGATGGTGATAAAGTGATGTTTTTTAGAGGAGTAACTGATTCTAGTGGGATAATTGATAATATTATTTTACCTGCAACAGTTGCTAAAAAGAATATTGATTCTCCTGGTGATATTACTTATACTCCATATACACTTACTGCAATATATCCTAAAACTGGTATGAAAAAAGATTATGAAATTGGTATTTTTGATAATTTAAAGGTTATTCAACCTATAAGAATTTCGACAACTCCTATGATGGATGGTGATAAATAGATGGCAACGGTTGTTAATTATCCAACTATTCCTACTGAAATAGTTGTTCATATGGGGGCACCAGATGAGGCTGCTAAAGATATAAGTATACCATTTATTGATTATATAAAAAATGTTGCTTCAAGTGAAATTTATCCTACTTGGCCAGATAGTGCAATAGAGGCCAATATTTTGGCAGAGATTTCTTTTGCTTTAAATCGTATTTATAATGAATGGTATCCTAGTAGAGGTTATACTTTTGATATTACTTCACTTCCTTCTTATGATCAGACTTTTGTAGAAGATAGACAAATTTTTGATAAAATTTCTAGAAAAGTAGATAATATATTTAATAATTATATTTATAGACAAGGTCAAATACAACCTTTAAATGCTATTTATTGTGATGGTAAGAAAACTACATGTAATGGTCTTTCTCAATGGGGTAGTGTAACTCTTGCTAATAAAAATAAAACACCAATTGATATACTTAGATATTACTATGGTAATGATGTTAATATATTTGAAAATGCACCAACAGGCGAACTTATTGGAGCTTATCCTGGTTATCCTATAAAACTTGGAAATGCTGGTGATAAGGTAAAGGTAATTCAAAGAGAATTAAATAGAATTTCAAATAATTATCCGGCTATTCCTAAGATACCTAGAATTAATGGTGCTTTTGGAAATTATACAGAAAATAGTGTAAAAAAATTTCAGGAAATATTTAACTTGGATGTAACTGGTATTGTTGATTCTGCTACTTGGTATAAAATTAAATATATATATAATGCTGTTAAAAGAGTAAATGATTTATATTCTGAGGGAATAGTTGAAGAGGAAGCTTCATTTGATTATGGTAATACTTTGAAATATTCTGATGTTGGTACTGGTGTAATGGTACTTCATTATGTTTTACTTGCAATTGCATATTTTGATAATGATTTACCATCTTTAAGATTGAATGGTACATATAATGAAAATACTAAGGCAATGGTTATTAATTTTCAAAATAAATATGGTCTTCCAGCAACAGGTGAAGTGGATGCAACTACTTGGAATAAAATAATTGAGGTTTATGAAAATACAATAAGAAATATTCCTAGTGAATATGCTGAATATAAAGATGAATTGTTTCAGGGAAGAATTTTAACACTTGGTATGAGTGGTGATGATGTAAAAATAATTCAAAGATTTCTTCTTAAAATTTGTCAAAAATTTGGTAATATTCCAGGTGTTAAAGTTAGTGGCGTTTTTGATGATTTAATGGAAAAATCAGTTATGAAGGTACAATCTATTTATAATGAACCAATAACTGGTGTTATTGAACCTGTTACTTGGTATAATATTGTTGAATATTCTAAAAGATAGAGTATAAAAAAGTTTATTTTTTTCATAATAATATTGGAGGTTATTATGAGTGAAAATATAAATGCTTTAGACGAATTAAATAAGGGTGCTTGTATGGGAATGGATGCTATTAACTTTATATTAGACAAGGTTGATAGTGTTGAATTTAAGGATTCATTAAAATTACAATATGATAAGTACAAAAATATATCAGAAAAAATTAATGAAATATATTCTTTATATAATGATACAGACACTCCACATGAGACTAATTTACTTACTAAAACTATGACATGGTATGGAATTGAAATGAAAACTGTTATGGATCATTCTGATTCTAAGATTGCAGAACTTTTATTAAAGGGTACTAATATGGGGATAATTGAAGGTAGAAAGTTACTCAATAATAAAAAAGTTGATGCAAAAGTGAATAAATTAATTGATGAATATGTTACTATGCAAGAGGATAGTGTTGAAAATTTAAAAAAATATTTATAAGTGTTTTTGACAAAAATTGATTTTTGTGTTAGTATTTAGTGGTAAATCTTTGATCGGGACATGACTTTTAAATATATTATTTTAGAGAGTTATTGGTTGGTGCAAAATAACATAATATTTTATTAGTTCCTACCTGTTGAGTGAAATGTAAACATTTCCGGTTAATAGCCGTTATTTAAATTAAGTAATAAGAGGATGGTACCGTATAATAAATTTATACTCCTTTACCATTCTTTTTGTTTTTATGGAGGTATTTATGAAACTTAGTAATTTAAATATTAAGAAAATTAATTTTAATGATGTTGACAGTAATTATTCTGGACAAGATATTTTAATGAAACTTGGTGAACTTTATCAATTTGAAAGTGGAATTTATGGATATGGTAATTTATGGACTAAACTTGAAAGAAGAGTTGAAGATATTATTATAGATGAACTTGATAAGGCAGGTTGTATACAGGTAGAATTTCCTAAGATGCAACCAAGGAAAATATGGGATAAGTCTAATAGATGGGATTTATATACAAAAGATAATGACATTATGTTTACTATTAATAATAATTTAGGTGAATATGGTATGGCTCCTACAGCTGAGGAGTGTGCTACTATATTTGGTGCTAATAGACTTCTTTCATATAAGAATTTACCTGCTACTTATTATCAAATTGGGGAAAAATTTAGAAAAGAAATTAGAACTAGAGGTTATTTATTCCGTCCTAGAACTTTTGTGATGATGGATGCTTATTCATTTGATAAGAGTTTAGAAGATATGAATAAAACATATGAAAAGATGCATGATGTTTATTTAAATATTTTTAAGAGACTAGGTATTAAAATCATTCCAACTGTTAGTGATAATGGTACTATGGGTGGAAAAGTATCAGAAGAGTTTCAGGCTATTACTAAATTAGGTGAAGATGTTATTTTATATGATAAGGAAAATAATATAGGACTTAATAAAGAGGTTTTAGATTTTGATGATAGAGATAATTATATAAAGAGTTTTGGTACAGATATTTCTAAATTAAGGGAATATAATGCAGTAGAACTTGGAAATAATTTTCAACTTGGTACTAGATATTCTGATGCTATGGGGCTTTATTATAAAGATGAAAATGGTGATTCTAAACCTTATTATATGGGATGCTATGGTATTGGATTAGGTAGAATAATTGCTACTATTATTGAAAATAATGTTATAAGAATTGATGATAAGTTAAAAGGTTTTTCTCTTCCTTATGATATAGCACCTTATAAGGTACAAATTATTTATAAAGAAGATAAAAAAGATGAGGCTTTTAAAATATATGATCAATTAAATTTAATGGGAGTTAATTGTATTATTGATGATAGAGAGGGATATTCTATAGGTAATAGAATTAATGATGTTTATACATTAGGTACACCATATATTATTGTTATTGGAAATAAATATGATGGAGAATATGTAGAGATAGAAAGTACTAAAGATCAAACTTCAGCAAGAGTAAATTTAAAAGATATAAAAGATTTTTTTAAGAAGTAGATATAGTTTTTCTATTTCTTTTATTTTACAATAAAACTACTTTCATCAAGAAATTTATAATTAGTTTTATATTTTAATTGTCTTACTAATCTATATAGGGCATCATCTTTTGCTTTTGCTTCTAACATAATATCAAAGTCTTTGTTGATAAATTTAATTTTTTCAATAAAGTTGATGAATTCATTTACATTAATATAATCACTATGACTTCTAAATTCTTTTTTTAATTTACTTTTTGGGGATGAGAAATGAATTTTAGGAGTTTTATCTTTCCAGGTAGAAAATACTTGATGTATAAATTCTTCTATATTTTCATTAATATGATTACAATTAAAATGGTGATAATCTAGTACTATTGGTATATCTAAATTATTTGATATAGTTAGAGTATCTTCAATAGTAAAAATTTTATCATCATTTTCTACTGCTATACATTTTTTTATTTTTTGTGGTAATTTATTAAAATTATTTATAAATCTTTTAATACTATTTTCTTTTCCAAATGCATTACTACCTACATGAAGAATAATTATTTTATCTTTTATATTTAGTTCAGATAATATTTTGTAGTGGTATTTTAGTATTTCAAAAGTATTTTCTACTACTTCTTTATTAGTGCTATTTAATACTGCATATTGATCTGGGTGTAGATCTATGCGAAGATTGTTTTTTTCTATTAATTTTGATATTTCTCTAAATTTATCTTTATGTTTTATTAAATAGTCATATTTTACATCTTTATGTGTTGCTAATGGAATTAGTTTTGATGTTAATCTATAGAAATGAAGATTATTTTTAATATTATAGTTAAGTATTTTTATTAGGGATGACAGATTGTTATCAATAATTTCATTTAAGTTATCGATATTTTTATTTTCTTTTATAAAATTAGTATAAGTTATAGTTTTTGATGTAGATTCATCTATTGCTTTAGAAATTGCTACATAACCAAGTCTTATTTTCATATAATCACCAATATTATTATTTACTTAATAATTTTTTTTATTATATTTTAGTACTGTAAGTTTTTGAGTAGTATAAATAAATTTATTATGGAGATACTAAGAATGGGATAATTTTGACAAGAAAAATTCATTATGTTATAATAAGCGTTATCTCAGGAGGAGAAGGTTTATGAAAAAGGAAATATGTCCCTCGAATGTGCGTTTAGTATTTTCTATTGGGATTGTATTTATTAGTTTAATGTGCTTTTATATATTTAATTATAATAAGACTTATAAAAGTATAGAGGTTAAGACTAAAAAGGTTGCTATGGTAGAGTATGGTAGCAAAAAGTATAATATTAATGATTTAATTGATACTGATGATAGCAGTTCAGTTAGAGTAGTAAAAGATGTTGATTCTAAAAAAATTGGAAATCAAAAGTTAGTTGTTTGTGTTAATAAAGATGGAGTTAATAAAGATGTTTCTATTAATGTTGAAGTTAAGGATACAACTGCTCCAGAAATAAAGATAAAAGATGAAACAGTTTCTTTAAATGCTGGTGATAATTTTGATGTTTTTAATAACTTGGATTCTGTTTATGATAAGGTAGATGGAGTTATTGATTATCAGCAAAAAGAAATTGTTAATTATGATCTTGATACTAATTATTACACTATAGATGGTAATGTTGATACTAATGTATCTGGTGTTTATCCTGTAGTTATTAGTGCTGTTGATAAGTATGGTAATAAATCTAGTGTTACTTATAATGTTGTAGTTGAGGATAAGGTTCAAGAAGAAGTAGTAGATGATAGTTCTAATAACAATTCTAGTAATGCTGTTATTAATTATCAAAATGATTATACTCCAGTTGCAGATGTTAATGGACTTGTTAATCTTGCTTATTCTTTAATAGGTAGTCCATATGTAGCAGGTGGTACAACTCCTAGTGGTTTTGATTGTAGTGGTTTTGTACAGTATTTATATAGTATGATGGGTGTTAATATTAGTAGAAGTACTAGTACACAAATACATGATGGAGTAGCAGTTTCTTATGATAATGCTCAACCTGGTGATATTTTAAGTTGGGGCTATGTGGATGGAGTTCCTACACATTCTGCAATATATGTTGGTAATGGACAGATGATTCATGCTACTAATCCTAGACAAGGTGTTATTTTAAGTGATGTTGCTGCTTGGACTAGAGGTAGTGGAACTAGAGTAATTGCAGTTAGAAGAATTTAAAAAAATATGTATAAATTTTCCTTTTATGGATAATAATATTTATAGGAGGAAAGTTTATGGAAACATTTCAAAAAATATTATTAGTAATCACAATTATCGGTGCAGTTAATTGGGGACTAGTAGGTTTATTTGATTTCAACTTGGTAGATATGATATTTGGTGTTGGTTCTATACTTAGTAGAATTATATATACATTAGTTGGAGTAAGTGGACTAATAAATATAGGTATCTTATTTAATCATATTGAAACAAAATAGACTTCTTAGTCTTTTTTTTTATATATTTTTGTTGTACAATTAGAAATAGATGTATGTATTTTTATGTCTGAGGTGGGTATATGGAAGAAATAGTAGATTTAGTTTTATTAAAAACAAAAAAGCCAATATCAATGGATAAGGTTTATGAAAAGGTAGAACGTAAACTTGGTGAAGATTATGTTTTATCTAATGTAGAAAAGGAAAAAATAGAATCTATAGTTTTAGATGGTGTTAATGATTATAAGTATATTAAGACACCTTCTGATAATTATATTTCTATTAAGAAAACTTCTTTTAAAAAAGGTAGATTTATTGGTGATAGAACGGGTGCTGGTAAGGTTGTAGTTACTGATAGTTATACTAATAAGGAAGGTAAGTTAGTAGTTAAAGAGGAAAAATATTTAATTGATCGTGATGATGCAGTTAATGCTGTTGATGGTGACTTAGTACTTATTGATACTTATAAAGTAAAAAATAGTAAAGTTTTAAAAGGAAAAGTTACTACTATTATAGATAGAAAAATTAATAGTATTGTTGGTGAGGTTACTAAGATAGGCAATAGTTATTTTGTTAAGTCTAC
Organism: uncultured bacterium; assembly: GCA_905216155.1. Classification (GTDB taxonomy): domain Bacteria; phylum Bacillota_I; class Bacilli_A; order RF39; family UBA660; genus CAJMSU01. The sequence goes on along the minus strand of CAJMSU010000005.1, from coordinate 54,273 downwards.
AGATAAGAAAAAAGGTAATATTCAGGTTGCTATTAATGATGATAGAGTTATAGAAGGACAAAAGGTTTCAGTTTTATTAGAACAAAAAACTGGTGAAAACTTTTATATAGGAAAGATTAATCATATTTTTAATAAATATGATCCAGATGATGATATTTTATATGAAGCTTTAAAATGTGGTGTTGTTGTTGATTTTAGTGATGAATCTATTAAACAGGCAAAAAATATTTCACAAAAAGTTTTAGATTCTGAAAAAATAGGTAGATGTGATCTTACTGATTGGGAAATATTTACGATAGATGGTCGTGATACAAAGGATATAGATGATGCTTTAAGTATTAAAAAACTTGATAATGGTAATTATTTGGTTGGCGTTCATATTGCTGATGTATCTCATTATGTTAAAGAGGGCTCTCCTTTAGATATTGATGCATTTTCTAAAGGTACTAGTGCTTATTTAGCTGGTAAAGTAATTCCTATGTTACCAAAAGAACTTTCTAACGGAATTTGTTCTTTAAACCCAAATGTTGAAAGGTTAGCACTTTCTTGTATGATGGAAATTAACTCAAATGGTGAGGTTATTAATCATGATGTATGGAGGAGTATAATTAAATCTAATATGCAAATGAATTATGACTCTGTTAATGATATATTAAAAGGCAAGAATGTTGATGAAGGATATGATATTCATGTTGAGAGCCTAAAAAGACTTAATGCTTTAGCTTTAATTCTTAGAAGTAATAGATTGAGTGATGGAGCTGTTGAGTTTAATAAGGGAGAATTAAAAGTAAATATAGCTGAAAATGGTAAGGTATCAGGATTTTCTATTAGAAACCAAGATATGGCAGAAAATTTGATTGAGGAATTTATGTTACTTGCTAATGAAACAATTGATAAACATTTGTGTGATAGAGGTATACCTTGTTTGCATAGAGTTCATGATATACCAAGTAGAGAAAGATTAGAAGAATTTTTAAATATGCTAGATGCAATTGGTTATAAGTATAATAAATATGATGCTGATGCTTGTTGTACAGATACTAGAAAACTACAGGATTTAGCTGAATTTATTAATAATACTGGTAGTTTAAGGGAAATGCTTTCAACTAATTTAGTTCGCTGTATGTCAAGAGCAAAATATAGTAATCATAATATTGGACATTCAGGATTAGCAAAAAGTAATTATTGCCATTTTACTTCTCCTATAAGAAGATATCCTGATTTAATAATACATAGAACTTTAAAAGATTGTTTCTTTAATAAAGATAATATTGAAGAAAATAAAAGGAAATGGAAAGTAAAACTTCCTGAAATAGCACTTCAAACTTCTAAGATGGAAAGAGTTGCAGATGAAGCTGAAAATGAAACTTTATATATGAGATGTGCTGAGTATATGAATCAATTTATTGGTCAAGATTTTACAGGTACAATTATTGGTATTGGTAAAAAAGGTATACAAATACAACTTGATAATTATATAGAAGGTAAAGTTAGATTTAGAAATTTAACTGGTCAATATGAGTACAATCCAGAAACATATTCACTTATTTCTATAGATGGAAGAGATGATTATTTTATTGGTGATAGACTTAGTTTAAAAGTTGTTTCTGCTGATAAAAATACTAAAGTTATAGATTTTAAGATTAATTTTAAATTAGAAGAAAAAAATTTGAAGAATACACAGAATGAAAAAGTAAGACAAAAAGTTTTAGAAGAAAGAGAATATAAAAAATATTATAATATTTAAATTCTTCTTTTTTGCCGGTTTAGCTCAGTTGGTAGAGCAGTGCATTCGTAATGCAAAGGTCAAAGGTTCAAATCCCTTAATCGGCACCATATTGATTAATACTCGAATTTTTTGAGATAAAATAAAATTAAGTAATTCTATAATAAATGCTAAATTTAACTATTGTAAATTATATAAAATATATGTAACATTATTATATTGTTACTTTTTTATTTAAAGAAAAATTTTTTTCTTTTAAAAAACTAAATTCAAATAATTATTACCTTGTCAAAAAGTATAAAAAATGTTATCATTATCTTTAAGAATAGGGGTGGCAATGTGAAATTTTTATTGTGGTTTTTTAGAGACTTTTTAGATGGACCCTTATATATTATTGTACTGATAATTAATACTATATTGATATGTGCTGGTATTGGTTATTTTGCTGAAAAGAGTCAAATTCAAAAGAAAAAGAAGCAAGAATTTGATAATAATTATGTAAGTATAAGTAATCCTACTATTCAAAGTACTAATACTAATAATAATTTTGTTAATCAAGATATTAATACTAATAGTAATGTTATTAATGGTAATATAAAAAATGCTGTTACTATTAATAATAATTATGCACCTTATAATAATCAAGTTACAAATCAAAATAGTATTACTTCACAAAATATTAATTTTAATAATAATTATGTTCCTAATAATGGAGTGACGACTCAAAACACACAAGGAATTGCTGCTAATAATAATCAAATAAATAATAACTTTACTAAATAGAATAATTTTTGTATACTATTATAGTAATTAAAAGGAGACGATGTAATGACAATAACTGTTACGGATGTATTATCAATATTAAGGAAGCTTGTTGATATTTCTTTAGTATGGTTTATATTTTATTATATGCTTAAAAATATTAAAAATAATGTTAAACTTTCACTTATATTTAAAGGAGTTGCATTTGTAATTATTTTGAAATTTGTAAGTGATTGGTTTGGTTTTACTACGGTTGGTGTTTTACTTGATTACATTATTCAATGGGGACCAATTGCGCTTATTGTAATTTTTCAACCTGAGATTAGAACTATTTTGGAACAGCTTGGTCGTAGTCAATTGTTAGGTCGTCATAAGGTTCTTACAGTAGATGAGAGAGAACATTTAGTATACGAGTTGATTAATGCTATAGACTATTTAAGAAAAGAAAGAATTGGTGCGTTAATTGTACTTGAGAGAGATATAAGTTTGGGTAATTATATTGATAAGGCTAAAAAATTATATGCTGATTTATCTAGTGATTTATTAATAGCTATATTTTATGAGGGAAATCCACTTCATGATGGTGGTGTAATTATTCAAGGTGATAGAATCACTTGTGCAGGTGCTGTTTTTCCAACAAGTAATAGTCAAAAGATTAATAAGCGTTTAGGAACTAGACATAGAGCTGCTTTAGGATTATCAGAGGAGACTGACGCAATTTGTATAGTAGTTTCTGAAGAAACTGGAAGAGTTTCAATTGCACTTAAGGGAGAGTTATTATATAACTTGACACTTGATGATGTTAGAATGCTGTTAATTGATGAATTAAGACCAAAACAAGATAGTGATTTTGAAGAAGCTGAAATAGATGAGGAAGAGTTATATGAAGAAGATATTTAAAGGTATAGGAAGTTTATTTCGTCATATTGGTTCATTCTTTGATAAATGGTTAATTACTCCAATAACGAAATTAATTTTAAGAATAACTGAATTTTTTAAAGATAATGCTAAAAACATTGATAGAATTTTGGGTAAAAAGTCAACTTTAATTATAATTAGTTTAGTTTTGGCATTTGGTACATTTATAATTGTTGATCAAGAATCTAATGTTATGATTGATAAATATGCTGAAATTTTATATAAACAACCTGTAACTGCTGTTTATAATGAAGAGTTATATGTTGTAGAGGGGTTACCTAAAACTGTTGATATTACTTTAGTAGGTCAAAGAAGACATATTTTCTTAGCTAAACAATCTCCTTCTAAAGGGGTGTCTGTTGATTTAACTGGTTTAAAACCTGGTAATCATAAGGTTACTTTGAAATATTCTCAGAGATTAAAATCACTTGATTATAAATTAGATCCTTCTCAAGTTACAGTGACTATTTATGAAAAGGTTAGTGAAACTAGAAGTTTAACAGTTGATATTTTACATCAAGATAGTTTAGATAGTAAACTTTATATTGATAATGTTGATCTTGATAGAACAGATGTTATTATTAAGGGTGCTGAATATAAGTTAAAACAGGTTGCTACTGTAAAAGCTTTAGTTGATGTTAAAAATATTTCTAATCCTAAAGCTGGAGAATTGACTTTAAAAGATGTGCCATTAGTTGCTTATGATACAGATGGAAAAGTAGTTGATGTAGAGATTGTTCCAAAAACAGTAAATGCTAAATTAACAATAACATCACCAAGTAAGAGTGTTCCGGTAGAAGTTGTTCCTAATGGTAACTTAGCATTTGGTAAATCAATTAAATCTATTGATACAAATATTTCTAGTGTTACTGTATATGGAGAACAAGCTGCAGTTGATAAGATAGAAAGTATTAAGGTACCAATTGATGTTAAGGGACTTGAGACAAATAAGGAATTTAATGTAACATTAAAGAAACCAAATGGTATTACTGAACTTAGTGTTAAGACTATTACTATAAAGGTTAATATCGATAATTCGATATCTAAAGAATTTGATAATATTTCAATATCTACAGAAAACTTAGGAAGCAAGTATAAAGTTCAGGCTATGTCTGAAGATGATATTAAGGTTACTGTTGTTGTTAAAGGTAGTGAAGATATTGTTAATAAAGTAGAAGCATCTTCTATAAAAGCTTATGTTGATCTTAAAAATTATGGTGTGGGTGAACATGAGGTTCCAGTTAAAGTAGTTGGAGATGATGTTAAACTTACATATACTTCTAAAACTAAAAAAGTTAAAGTAAGAATTACTGAGAAATAGTAGAAAATACTATTTCTTTTTTTGGAATAAAACATATCTTTTTTAATATAATTAATTAGAACATTAAAGAGGTGAAATATGAAAAAAATTATTCCAATACTTTTAATTGCTGTTTTTCTAATTACTGGATGTGGAAAATATGGGGAGGCAGATGTTTTAAAAGATTTAGAGAAGAAAGTTGATAAATGCAGGGCCTATAAATTAGATGGTACACTTGAAATAATGAATAATGATGAGGTATATAATTATGATGTAGAGGTTAGTTATAAAAAAGATAATTATTATAAAGTAAGTCTTACTAATACTGCTAACAATCATCAACAAATAATTCTTAAAAATAAGGATAGTGTATATGTTCTTACTCCATCTTTGAATAAAAGTTTTAAGTTTCAAAGTGATTGGCCTTATAGTAATTCACAGATTTATTTATTAGAATCTATTGTTAATGATATAAAAAATGATAAAGATAGGAAATTTAAGGAAACAAAAACTGGATATGAATTTATTACTAAAGTTAATTATCCTAATAATAAGAGTTTAGTAAAACAAAAAATATTATTAAATAAGAAATTAAATGTAAAAGAAGTAAAAGTTTATGATAAAAATTCTGTTATTAATATGAGTATGAAAGTTAAAGATATTGATTATTCTCCAACTTTTAAAAAGAATTATTTTAATATAAATACTGTTATGAAAAGCTCATCAGTTGATTCTGATGAAGCTATTAAAACTAGTAAATTAGATGATTCTATTTACCCACTTGTTATACCTAGTGGTACTAAATTATCAAATGAAGAAAAAATAAATAAGGATACTGGGGAAAGAATTATAATGACATTTGATGGGGAAAAACCATTTCTATTAGTGGAAGAGACTGCTAATATAGAAGATGAGTTTACTATTGTTCCTACTTATGGTGAACCATATAGATTAATGGATACATTGGGTGTTATGACTGATAATTCATTATCTTGGACTAGTAATGGTATAGAGTACTATATAGTAAGTGATGTTTTAAATCAAAATGAGTTAGTTGAAGTAGCTCAATCGATAAATGTTGTACAAACTATGAAATAAAGGGGTTTACCTCTTTTTTTTATTATGATATAATTTATCTAGGTGGTTAATAATGGCTAATAAAAAAAATAAATATAATAAGTCGTATAAAAAAGATTTAACTACAAATACTAGTTATAGTGATAGTATTTCTAAGATTGTTAAAACTTTAGTTGTAGTTTTAATAATTTTTGGTATATTTTATTTATTAACTGTGTATCTTACTAATAGGAAGAGTAATACAAAGAAAACTGTTAGTGAAGCAGTTATTCAATATGATGAAATTATTGCAGGTACTAGCTTTAATATGAAGAATGATAAATATTTAGTTGTTTATTATGATTACTCTAATGATGAAGTGAAATCTAGTATAACTACTGCGATTAGTTCTTATCAAGATAAAGATGATCATATAAAAGTATATACTGTTGATATGAGTAGTGCTTTTAATAATAAATTTTCATCTGATGTTGCTAATACTAATCCAAGTAGTGTTAATGATTTAAAAATTGCTGGTCCTACACTTATTAAATTTGAAAAAAATAAAGTAAGTGATTATATTGAAGGTACTAGTGAGATAGAAAATTATTTAAAATAGTATTCTTACGAATACTTAATATGCCTCAATAGCTCAGTTGGTTAGAGCACTTGACTGTTAATCAAGGGGTCCTAGGTTCAAGTCCTAGTTGGGGCGCCATTATGATTATTAAAGACTTTTGAGTCTTTTTTTTTATTTTTTTTCTTATTCTAAATTTGCTATTATTATGATATTATATTAGTAGAGCATAGTGGGGTGATGATAATGCCTAAAGAGAAGATAGAAGTTAAAGATAAAGATATAGATGAAGAAGATGTAAGAGAGGTAGTTGTTGTAGATAAATCTGGATTTAATACAGTAGAAGTTATTGCAATTATATTTATCTCTATATTATTTGGTATTTTTGTAGGTTATATTATTTCTTCTAGTAAAAAGAGTGTTTCTGGAAAGAAAGTTTCTAGTGAATTACAGGAATTTGTTACTACTTATGACAATATAGTTAATAATTATTATGGTAAAGTATCTGAAAAAGATTTGGTTAATGCTGCTATTAATGGAATGATTAATTCTCTTGATGATCCTTATTCTGTATATATGGATACTAGTGAAACGGAGTCTTTTAATGAAACAGTGGATGGTTCATATGTTGGTATTGGTGCTACTGTTGGTACTAAAGATAATAAAAACTATATAATAAGTATGTTTAAAAATTCTCCGGCAGATAAGGCTGGTTTAAAAGTAGGAGATCAATTTATTAGGGTAAATGATAAAGATGTCAGTAATGTTTCTTTAGAAGATTTAACTAATTTAATAAAAGGTAAGGCTAATACTTCTATTAAAATTGTTGTTGAAAGAAATGGTGATAATATAGAAAAAACAGTTACAAGGGCTGCTATTACAATACCTTCAGTTACTAGTAAAGTGATAAATAAAAATGATAAAAAAGTAGGATATATTTATGTTTCTACTTTTGCTGCTAATACATATAGTCAATTTAAGAAGAATTTAGATAAATTAGAAAAATCAAAGATAGATTCATTAATTATAGATGTTAGATCTAATCCTGGGGGACATTTAAGTCAGGTTACTAAGATATTAGATTTATTTATGAATAAAAAGAAAATTTTATATCAGGTAGAATTTAAGGGAAAGAAAGAAAAAAAATATTCTACTACTGATGATAGTAGAAAATATGATGTTGCTATTTTAATTAATTCGGCATCAGCCTCAGCTTCAGAAATATTAGCAGCAGCATTTAAAGAGTCTTATGATAATTCATTTATTGTTGGTACTAAATCTTACGGAAAAGGAACAGTTCAACAGGCTTATAGTTTAAAAAATGGTTCTAGTTTAAAATATACTACAGAAAAATGGTTAACACCTAAAGGAAATTGGATTGATAAAGTTGGTGTTGAACCAACTGATGCTTTAGAACTTAATGATCAATATAAGGAAAATCCAACTGATGAAAATGATAATCAATTACAAAAAGCATTAGAATTAGTTACTAAAAAGGAGTCTTAATAGACTTCTTTTAATGTACTGTTAATTACTAATTGTTTATTCTTTTTTGTTTTAGAACATGTTGTTAGTATTAATTGTTTTTCATTTTCTCTATTTATATGAATATAGCCATTTTTATTTTCTTCCCAAATATTTTTAACTGAATAAATGTATTTTTTATTTTTATATATTATAGTTATTTCATCATTTGTTTTTAATTTATCTAAATCATTAAAATAGGCAATTTTACCATCGCCTGAATGTGCTGCTATATACATAATGCTGTTTGTTTTATCAGGCATGATAGAATCTTCTAAAATAGTAATGTTTTCTTCTATATTATTATGTTTACTATTTATATTATATAAATTATTATTAATTGTAATTTTTTTGATAATTATTTTGCCAATAGGTGATTCTTCTTTATCTGTTATATAATTATTTATAATTGGTTTTATTTTATATGGTGTGTTTTTGTAAATATGATTACAAATAAATAGATAAATTATTATAGTGATGATTATTATACTAATTTTTTTAAGCATATAAAGATAAGTATTCCTATAATATTTAATAAATTATTATTATCTATTCCTGTATTTGGTACTTTTATTTTTATATCAGTTAGATTAAATGTTTGATCTTTGTTGCTATCAATAATTATTTCAAAGTTATCTACTTTTTGGTAACCTTTGGTACTATTTATTTGTTTTACTTTATATTTTCCATATGGAAGAGTAAATTTTGCTTTACCAAATTCATCTGTTATGATAGTTTTTACTAAATTATTATTTTTATCATATATTTCGAATGTGATATTTGGTTCGCTTTTCATTTCTTTATCACCATATTGTTTATTTATTTCTATGTTAGCTTCAATTACTTTGTTTTCTAAACTTAATTTAATATTTGGATTATCCTCTGTTATTTCAAATTCATACATTTTATCATCTAGTGTATAGCCAATACCTGGTTTTATTTCTTTTAGGTAGTATTTTCCAAATTTTAAATTATTTAATATACCTTTACAATTTTCATCTATTGTTATTTTACCAATTTCTTTTAGATTACTATCATATATTTGATATATAGCATTTTCTAATTTTGCATCTCCTGTTGGTTTAGTATCTTTTGTTATACTATCTATTTTTGTAATTTCAATACTTGTTTTTATTACTTTTACTTTAATATTAAAATTTTTATTATCTATATCACCCATTATTACTAAATCTTGACTGGTTGGTGATTGATAAAATATTACTGGATTATTATGAATAATGTTATTTTTTATTATATTTGTTTCATATACTCCTTCTTTTAATTTATTTGTTTGTAGTTTGTTATTTTCTATTTTGAAAATATTATTTGATACTACATAATTATTTAATACATTGTTTGTATCAGTTATATTTAGACTTTCTCCTTCTACTAATTTATATTCTTTTCCTATTATAGAAGGTGTTATATCATTTAAATAAATGCTATTATTTATTTGATTCATTTCTTCAACGTAGGCGTTTATTCTAGTACCATTTAATTTATCAGTAAAATAAAAGTCTCCGTTAGGATCTGCTTCTTTCCAGATCATCATTTGTGTAATTGCATACCATTTTTCTTCAGTTCTTCCTGGATATCCATAACCAAAATGTGCAATTTTTGAAATTCTTTCTTTTTGATATGCTGTTAAATTATTTGGGTTTACAGTTGATTGGTAACTTCCATTTTCACTAAAGAAATTAAATGGTTCAATACAATATGCTGGGGTATTAGTACCAGTTTGTCTAAAAAATCTGGCTTTTTGATAATATATAGTTTTACTTCCTTGGGCTCTTTTATTCATATAGATACCATTTATATATTCTCCTTCATAGAAATTAGCAGTACTGGCAAAAACATTTATATTTTGAAAAAATGTTATGCCTAATATTGTTATTAAGAAAAATAATATTTTTTTCATAAATTCCCTCCTTTTTTCTTAATGGTTTAGATACTAGCACAATATTTTTTTCTATACAAATTAGTAATTTTTAATTTTTTGGCTTTTTTGTTTTTGAAAATATTATTTTCTTCTAGAGTAAAAAATTTAATTAATGCCTATTTTAATATTTAATAAACAAGTTTCATATAAATTAATAAACTATGTTATAATATTTCATGTGAGGTGATCTTATGAGTGATATTGAAATAGCTAATAGTGTTAAAATGAATAAGATTAAAGATATAGCCAATGATATTGGAGTTTCTTGTGATGACGTTATTTTGTATGGTGACTATAAGGCTAAAATATGTAAAAATGGATCAAAGCGTGGTAAGTTGATTTTAGTTACTGCGACTAGTCCTACACCTATGGGTGAGGGGAAAACTACTGTTAGTATAGGTCTTTGTGATGCTTTAAAAAAGTTAGGAAAAAACTCTATTTTGTCTTTAAGAGAACCTTCGATGGGACCTGTTTTTGGTATGAAAGGTGGAGCTTGTGGTGGAGGTTTTTCACAAGTAGTTCCTATGGAAGATATTAATCTACATTTTACTGGTGATTTTCATGCTATTAGTAGTGCTAATAACTTAATAAATGCTGCTATATATAATCATATAGAAAATGGTAATAAATTAGGTATTGATAAAGTTTTATTTGAACGTGCAATTGATGTTAATGATAGAAGTTTAAGACATATTGTTACAAAGTATGGAAATGATTCTTTTAATATAACAGCAGCAAGTGAGGTTATGAGTGTATTTTGTTTAGCAAGTGATTTGGATGATTTGAGAGATAGACTTTCTAAGATTGTTATTGGTATTGATACTAATTCAAATTTTATTTACTTAAGAGATTTAAATATAGTTGGTTCACTTGTTGTACTTTTAAAAGATGCTTTCTTACCAAATTTAGTTCAGACATTAGAAAAATCCCCAGCATTTATTCATGGTGGACCATTTGCTAATATAGCTCATGGTTGTAGTTCACTTGTTTCTTTAAAGATGGCTTTGAGCTATGGTGATTATGTTGTAACTGAGGCTGGTTTTGGAGCTGATCTTGGAGCTGAAAAATTCTATGATATTTTATGTAGAGATAAATCAATTAAACCGGATTTGACAGTATTAGTTACTACAATTAAATCTTTAAAATACCATGGTGGTATGAATAAGGATGATATTTTAAAGGAAGATTTAAATTATTTAGAAAAGGGATTTAATAATTTATTAATTCATTATCAAAATTTAAAAAGATTTAATAAAAATATAATTGTTTGTTTAAATAAATTTTCAACAGATACTGATAGGGAAATTAAATTATTAGAGGATTTTTGTTTAAGTAATGATATGGAATTTGCAGTTAGTAATTCTTATTCTGATGGTTTTAAGGGTGCTTTATTACTAGCTAATAAGGTATTAGAAAATATTAATTATAATAATCAATTTAAAACGTTATATGATATTAATTTGTCAATAGAAGAAAAAATAGAAATAATAGCTAAAAAAATATATAGGGCTGATAGTGTTAATTACTCTGATGCTGCTAAAAATAAGATAGATATTATAAATAAAAATGGTTTATCTAATCTTCCTATTTGTGTATCTAAAACACAATATTCTTTATCAGACGATTGTAAAAATGTGGTCTGTGATAATAAATATAGTGTTAATGTTTCTGATATTAAACTATATAATGGTGCATCTTTTATAACTATTTTATTTGGAAGTGTAGTTACTATGCCTGGTTTACCTAAGTGTCCGAATTATGAAAAAATAGATTTTGTTGATGGTAAAATTATAGGGTTATCATAAAAAAAATCCACAGAAATTGTGGATTTTTTGTTTATTTGTTTTCATCTTCCTTTACATCTTTATTTGCATCTTCATTAGTTGTTATATTTTCTTTAGGTGTCTCTGTTGGTGTTATTTTTTGTGGTTCATAGATTGTAATTGTTCCTGTATAAAGTTTTCCATTATATGTTACTGAATATTGATAATTTCCTCCTTGGGCAGTGTTTACATTACTTAAATCTATTTTTGTATTAGCTTTTACTTCGTCAGATAATGTTTCTACTATATATGTTTGAATATCTGTTGAAAGGGTAGAACCAACTTTTAGGCTAAGATTTTTTAATGTCATGGTTGTTTCTGGTAATTGTTTTTCTTTTATTATTATTTGGCCTGTAAACTTTTTACTTTTGTATGTGACTGTGTATGTGTATGTACCAGAGTTTGTAATATTTACCATGGATGTATCTAGTTTTAAGGCTTTAATTATTTTTTCTTCTATGTCGTTTGGATTTTGTAGATAATCTTTTACATTTACACTTAATGGTTGATTTATTTCTAACTCAATATCTTTTAATTTTATTTCATTACTTTTTATTTCTGCGATTCTTTTTTGTACTACTTTTAATTTTACTTGTTTAGTTGTAGTAGTTGGTTTAACAGATAAAGTCATAACGGTTCCACTACCTATTAGTATTATTCCCCATATGGCAATGGTTCCGGCTATTATATTTTTTTGTTTTATTGTTAAATTTTTAATAATGCTTTTCATATTTATCCTACCTTTATGTGTTAATTATAATATAAAATTAAATACTTAACAATATTTATGGTATTTTTTGTTGAAAAAGTGTGATTTTAATCATATAATTTGGTTAGGAGGTATGTTTTATGACATCTACTTGGACAATTATTTTTTTAATTTTATTGTTTGTAGAACTTATAACTATTAACTTAGTTAGTATTTGGTTTGCAATTGGGGCACTTTTTTCTGCTATAGTATCAATTTTTACTGATAGTGTTTTAATTCAATTTTTAACTTTTTTATTAGTAAGTATTGTTACATTAATAATAACAAAACCGGTTGTTAAAAAAATTAATAAGAAAAAGTTTACGCCAACTAATTTAGATAGAGTTATAGGACAGCAGGGTGTTGTTACTAAAAGAATATCAAAAGATTCATATGGTTTAGTTAAAGTACTTGGTAGTATATGGACGGCAACTAGCGATGATTTTATTGATGTTGGTAGTAGAGTAATTGTTCAAAAAATAGATGGTGTTAAACTTATCGTCAAAAAGAAGGAGGACTAATAATGGGATTTATAGGAATTATTATAGTTATAATACTTGTTGTTGCTGTTATGGGAATAAAAATAATTTCCCAATCAAAGGCTGTTGTTGTTGAAAGATTAGGTACATATCATAGAACGATGGAAACTGGTCTTCATTATGTTTTACCAATAGTGGAAAGAGTTGCTAATACTGTTAGTTTAAAAGAAATTGTAAGGGATTTTGATCCACAACCTGTTATTACTAAGGATAATGTTACTATGCAAATAGATACTGTTGTTTATTTTCAAATAACAGATCCTAAACTTTATACTTATGGTGTTGAAAATCCAATTAATGCAATTGAGACTTTAACTGCTACTACACTTCGTAATATTATTGGTGAATTAGAACTTGATGAAACTTTGACTAGTAGAGATGTAATTAATACTAAGATGAGATCTATTTTGGATGAGGCAACTGATCCTTGGGGTATTAAAGTAAATCGTGTTGAGGTTAAAAATATTTTACCACCTAGAGATATTCAAGAAGCAATGGAAAAACAGATGCGTGCTGAACGTGAAAGACGTGAAGCAATATTAAAGGCTGAAGGTGAAAAGAAGGCTGCAATTTTAATTGCTGAGGGTGAGAAAGAAAGTACAATTTTAAGAGCCGATGCTAAAAAAGAAGCACAAATTCGTGAGGCTGAAGGTGAGGCTTCAGCAATTTTAAAAATTCAAGAAGCAACAGCAGAAGGTTTAAAACTTTTGAAGAATGTTAAGATGGATGATGCAGTATTAAAACTAAAAAGTTATGAGGCTTTAGTAGATGTAGCTAATGGACAATCTACTAAGATAATTATTCCAAGTGATTTACAAAATGTAGCAACTATTGGGACAACAATAGCTGAAGTTGTTAAAGATAAAAATAAATAAATAAAAACTTAATTGATTTGATTTCAATTAAGCTTTTTTATTTGTAATTAATTTTCCTTGATAAGTATTTCTTTTTACCATTTCTTTATCTATATCGTTTAATACACAAAATTTTTTAGTTAACCAAAAAGGTTCTATTAAATCATCAATTTTAGGATCACCTGTAATTCTATGAATAACTATTTCTGGTCTTAATAGTTCAAGTTGATCTATAACTATATCTATATATTCTTCTTTTGTTAATATATGAAATTTTTCTTTTTTATATAATTTTTCTAGTGGTGTATCTTTTAAAATACTTAACATATGTATTTTTATTCCTTGGATATCTAAATTATTTAGATACTTTACAGTATTTAGCATATCATTTTTTGTCTCATATGGTAATCCATTAATAATGTGTACAACTACATCTATATTTCTTTTTCTTAACTCTTTTACCATATCTTCAAAACATTTTAATGAATGGCATCTATTTATTAGTTTAGAAGTTATTTCATTTGTTGTTTGAAGTCCTAATTCGATGGTTAGATATGTTTTTTTATTTAGCTCATTTAAATAATCTAGACACTCTTTAGAAATAGCATCTGGTCTTGTTGCTATATTTAGTCCTATAACATTTTCTTGGTCTAGGATTTTTTCATACAAAGATTTTAATTTTTCAACAGGAGCATATGTATTTGTTCTAGCTTGGAAATAACCAATATATTTGGCATTGGGCCATTTTTTTAACATCATGTTTTTTATTTCATTAAATTGTTTTACGATATCATCTTCTTTGTTACCGGCAAATTCACCACTACCAATTTTAGAACAATAAATACAGCCACCGTATCCTTTGGTACCATCAATATTAGGACAAGAAAAGCCTGCATTAAGACTTACTTTAAATACTTTTTGATTAAATCTATTTTTATAATAATAGTCTAGTGTATGATATCTTTTATTGGTATTACTATATTTAAATTCATTCATAAAATCACGCTCATTTCTTCCATATTATAACATAAAATTTCATTTTCATTAATATCATCTTTATGTTATACTTATAATAGTAGGTGAAGTTTATGGATAAGGTAAAAAAAATAAGATTAAAGCCAAAAGCTGTAAAGATACTTAAGGTTATAGGTACAGTTGTTTTAGTTTGTTTATTTTTATTAATTATCTATTTTTATAATATTGGACAATTAAAAAATCTTGGTTATAGTGATTTGGCTAGTAGAAATATATTGTTAAAATTTAAGAAGAAATATGTTTTATCTATTGGTGAAAATAAAACTTTAAATGCTGCTTTTGAAAGTAGTGATTATGATGAGGATAATTTAGATAATTATTCTAAAATTAAGTATCAAAACCAAAAACATTTAATTAAAAATATAAATTTATTAATAAAGAAAAAATATAGTAATTCAAATATTTCTATGATTTTAGAACATGGTAATGATAATGATGTTACAGCTTTTACAAAAAGAGATAAAATTAATTATTTAGAGGAATTTTATAGTGTAAGTTATGCTAAACTTAGAAATTATGATAGATATGTTTCTTATTCAGATGAGTCTGGTGAAGATGAAGAAACTGTTGTTTTGGCTGTTAATCTTGATATGGATAAGGAAGATTATAAAGATCCAGTTGTTATAGATAAATATGATGAAAAAGTGCTTGTTAATAAACATAGACAGTTATCTAAAAATTATAAGCCTAATGATTTAGTTAAAATAAATAGTAAATATGCTACTGATAAAAAACAAGTAGCAGAACGTGTTGCAGTTAATGCTTTTATAAATATGTATAATGCTGCTTCTAAGGATGGATATGGGCTTGTTATTAATTCTAGTTATAGAAGTTATAATGATCAGATGGAAATTTGTGATCAATATAGACAATTGTATGGTGATGCATATGTTTCTAAGTATGTAGCTTTACCTGGATTTTCTGAACATCAGACTGGACTTTCTTTTGATATTGGTAGTACTAATAGTAAGACATTTGCAAGTTCTAAGGAATATAGTTGGATGCAAGATAATGCTTATAAGTATGGGTTCATTCAAAGATTTCCTAAGGGATATGAAAGTGTTACTGGCTTTAGAGCAGAACCTTGGCATTATAGATATGTAGGTAAAAAGATTGCTAAATATATGCATGATGAAAAGATTACATATGAAGAATATTATGCAATGTTTTTAGATAAAAGTTCTAATTAAATGGAGCTTTTTTAACTTGGAATATTTTAATTTTTATGATATTATGTTACTAAGATAAAGAGGTGTTGGTATGTATCCACTTGGTAGACAATTTGAAGTAGATTATACTAGGGCTAAGAGTGATGAAAAATCAATTATTAAGGGTAGTAATTTTAGAATTACTGTAATAACTGAGAGAATTGTACGATTAGAGTTTTCTCCTAGTGGACAATTTATAGATAGACCTACACAGTTAGTTTTAAAAAGAAATTTAGGACTTGCTGATTTTTCTGTTAAACAAGATCTTAATTATATTCAAATTAGTACAAGATATTTTACACTTAATTATTTAAAAAGGGCACCTTTTACTGGAAGTAAGTTAGATCCTGCTAAAAATTTAAAAATAACTTTAGTTAGTCGTGATCGTGATAGAAATAAAGATTGGTATTATGGTCATCCTGAGGTTCGTAATTTAGATGGAAATATGATTAGTGTTGATATTCCTAGTAGTAAAGTACTTTCACATGGTCTTTATTCTTTGGATGGTTTTGCGTCAATTGATGATTCTAAAAATAAGATTATTATGGAAGATGGAACTTTAGCTGATCCACCAGTAGATCATACTGATATTTATGTTTTTATGTATGATAGAGATTTTAAGCAAGCTTTATTTGATTATTTTAAATTAACTGGTTCTCCTGCTTTGATACCAAGATATGCTCTTGGAAATTGGTGGAGTAGAAATATAAGTTATGATGATATACAAATAGATGATTTAATGTCAAAGTTTGAAAAGAAAAAAATACCATTATCAGTTATGCTTTTTGATCATGATTGGCATATAAGAGAGATGGGTGAATACAAAAAATTAAAGACTGGTTATACTTTTAATAAAAATTTAATTAAAGATCCTAGATTAATGATTGATAAGTTTCATAGAAAAGGTATAAGAGTTGGACTTTGTATTGATCCAGTTGAGGGATTTTTTCCACATGAGGAACATTATAATTTTGTGAAAGAGTGTCTTCAACTTTCTGAGGATAAGGTTGTTTTATTTGATCCTTTGAATCCTAAACTTTTAGACGTTATGTTTAAAGCTTTTTTACATCCTTTGGAAGCATTAGGTATTGATTTCTTTTGGAGTGATTATAAGGGAGAAAATAATTTGACTAAGTTATGGGCTTTTAATCATTATATGTATTTAGATTCTGGTAGGGATGAGAAAAAAAGAAGCTTACTTTTAGCGCGTAATGGAATATATGCACCACATAGATATCCTATTTTATATGGTGGCTCTAGTGAGGTTAGTTGGGAAGCTTTGAAAAAATTACCTTTTCAATATTTAAATGCTGCTAATATTGGGGTTAGTTTTTGGAGTCATGATGTTGGTGGAAATCATGGTGGAATAGAAGAAGGAGAACTTTATATAAGATATCTGGAACTTAGTGTTTTTTCTCCTATACTTAGATTTCATGCGGCTCGTGGACCATATTATAAAAGGGAACCTTGGCTATGGGATGTAGAAACTGAGAGTATTGCTACTTCTTATTTAAGATTAAGACATAGACTTATTCCATACATTTATACAGAATCATATAATTATACAAAGTCTGGTACTACGTTAATTCAACCATTTTATTATAATTATATGTGGACATATGATGATGAACTTTATAAAAATCAGTATTATTTTGGTTCTCAATTACTAGTTTGTCCAATACTTGATAAAAGTGATCATACTATGAATAGAACAGTACATAGATTCTTTATACCTGATGGTATTTGGTATGATTTTGTTACTGGTAAGAAATTTCCTGGTAATAAAAAATATGTATCATTCTTTAAGGAAGAAGATTATCCTGTATTTGCTCATGCTGGTTCTATTATACCTTTATCAAATAGGAGTGATTATAATAACACAGCACTTCCTACTGATTTAGAGGTACAAATATTTCCTGGTGTTAGTAATACATATACTTTGTATGAGGATGATGGTATATCTTCTTTATATAAACAGGGTTATTATTTGAAGACATCAATTGATTATAATTACTTGAAAAATAATTATACAGTAATCATAAGATCTATTGAAGGTAAGAGTGGTATTGTTCCTGATAAAAGAAATTATAAGATGGTATTTAGGAATACTAAAAAGGCAGA
This sequence comes from uncultured bacterium, assembly GCA_905216155.1. Lineage (GTDB taxonomy): Bacteria > Bacillota_I > Bacilli_A > RF39 > UBA660 > CAJMSU01. Next base: position 36,143 of record CAJMSU010000005.1, on the reverse strand, counting down.
TGATGTAGTAGCGTACTTTAATGATGATAAGATTAATACTACTTCGTATGTTGATGGAACTGACTTTGTAGTTGAAGTGTTTGGTTGTCCAACAATTGGTCAACTTACTATTAATTGTCGTGGTAGAGATATTGAAATAGATGCTCTTCGTTTAATAAATGATGACGTTGATAGTATTTTGACGGATTTACAAATAAATACTTATATGAAAGAAGAAATTGCCGGTATTATGTTTGGTGATAATCCAATTAAAAAGAAAAGAATAGCTATTAGGAAGTTAAAAAAGAGAGGATTATCTAAGGAATATGTTAATTTGTTCTTAAGATTACTCGAATATATTAGTGAATTTTAATAAAACACTTGAAAAAAACAAATAAATTTTATATACTATTTTTAGTTTTAAATATTACTGGTAGTAGTAATAATAATTTCTTATTTTAGAGAGTTTACGGGTGCTGAAAGTAAATATAAGATTTATTATGAACTTGACTGGTTTTAAGTATTAGGGTTAGACCTTTATCTCTATTAAGCTGCATAGGTTTCTATGAAGTAAGGTGGTACCGCGAAATATTTCGTCCTTATATTTATAAGGATGATTTTTTTTAGGAGGAATATAGTATGAAAGAAATGATACTTTTTGTTTTATGTTTTTTTACTTCACTTTTTATATATGAGATTTTTATAGTTAAAAAAGCAAAAAAGAAAAGAGATAAAAAACCAATTGAGGTAACATATTTAATTAAAAAGTATAAAATAGATTTAAGAAAAGCTAATTATAATCAATTGTTGCAAATAGTTTCTTTAACATCTTCTTTTGATATTGCTCTTATTGTATCACTTGTTTGTATGACAAATAATTATTGGATAGAGTTACTAGTAGCAATATTTTCTTCTATACCTATAATACTTATTAGTTATCATTTTGTTGGCAATTTTTATAAAAAGAGAGGAATGATTAAGAATGTGTAATTTTAAAGAAATTGAAAAAAAATGGCAAAAATATTGGATAGATAATGAAAGTTTTAAGGCTATTAATGGTGATACTAAGAGAAAACCTTATTATATTTTGGTAGAATTTCCATATCCATCTGGTGCTGGTCTTCATGTTGGTCATGTAAGAAGTTATACAGCACAAGATGCTCTTGCTAGAATGAAAAGAATGCAAGGATATAATGTTTTGTATCCAATGGGTTGGGATGCTTTTGGGGCACCTGCTGAACAATATGCAATTAAAAATCATATTCATCCAAGAGATGCTGTTAAAGAAAATATTAAGACTTTTAAGGGTCAAATGATGAATTTAGGTTTTTCATTTGATTGGTCTAGGGAATTTTCAACTACTGATCCTGAATATTATAAATGGACTCAATGGCAGTTTTTACAATTTTATAAAATGGGTATGGCATATAAGGCTGAGATGCCAGTCAATTGGTGTCCTTCATGCAAAACAGTTTTATCTAATGAGGATTCTGCTGGTGGTGTTTGTGAAAGGTGTGGCACTCAAGTTGAACAAAGAAATAAATCACAATGGATGTTAAAGATGGCATCTTATTCTGAAGATTTGTTAAAGGGTCTTGATGATACTGATTTTGCTGATAGAGTAAAGCTTGGACAAGTTAATTGGATTGGTAAGTCAACTGGAGTTGAGATGGATGTTGATATAGTTGGTGGTGGAAAATTTTCTATCTTTACAACTTGTATAGAAACAGTTTTTGGTATTACTTTCTTTGTAATTGCACCAGATGGAAAACTAATTAAAGAATTAATGCCTAGAGTTAAAAATAAGGAAGAAGTAGAGGCTTATATAAAAGAGACTTCATTAAAATCTAATATGGATAGGACTGAACTTAATAAAGGAAAAAGTGGTGTCATTGTTGAAGGAGTTAAAGCAATTAATCCAATTAATGGAGAAGAGGTTCCTATTTTCTTAGGAGATTTTGTTTTAGGAGATTATGGAACTGGTGCTGTTATGGCTGTTCCTAGTCATGATCAAAGAGATTTTGAGTATGCAAAAGAACATAATATTCCAATGATTCAAGTAATTGATGGGGCAGATGTTTCTGATCATGCTTTTGAAAAAAAAGATTATCTTGGAAAAGAATGTAAATTAATTAATAGTTCTCAATTTACTGGATTAACAGTAGAAGAGGCAAAGGTTAAAATAACTGAGTATCTTGAAGAAAAGGGCATTGCTCGTCGTGTTAATAATTATAAAATGAGAGATTGGATTTTTTCTCGTCAAAGATTCTGGGGTGAGCCAATTCCAATGATTTATTGTGAAAAGTGTGGATGGCAACCAATGAAGGAAGAAGATTTACCTCTTTTATTACCAGATGTTGCTGAGTATGAACCAACTGATACGGGAGAATCTCCACTTGCAAAAATTACTGACTGGGTTAATACTAAATGTCCTTGTTGTGGTGGAGATGCTAAAAGAGAAACTGATACTATGCCACAATGGGCAGGATCATCTTGGTATTTCTTAAGATTTATGGATGCACATAATGATTGTGAATTTGCTTCTATGGATGCAATGAAATATTGGAATAGAGTAGATTGGTATAATGGTGGTATGGAACATACAGCTAGACATTTACTTTATGCAAGATTTTGGGTTCAAATGTTATATAAACAAGGATTAGTTCCTCATAAAGAAATGATTTGGACTAGGGTTTCTCATGGTATGATACTTGGTCCAGATAATCAAAAAATGAGTAAGTCTAAGGGAAATGTTATTAATCCTGATGATATTGTTAATGAGTATGGTGCTGATACATTAAGAGTATATGAAATGTTTATGGGTGATTATCAACAAGATGCACCTTGGAGTACTGATTCTTTAAGAGGATGTAAGAGATTTATTGATAAAGTTATTAGACTTAAAGATAAGGTTGTTGATAGCGATACATATACGGAAAGTCTTGAAGCAATTATTAATAAAACAATTAAAAAAGTAGAAGAAGATTTTTCTAATATGGCTTATAATACAGCAATATCAGCTTTAATGATACTTACTAATACTTATGATGAGGCATTGTCTATTACAAAAAGAGATTATAAATTATTACTTACTCTTTTAAATCCAGTAGCACCTCATATTACGGAGGAATTAAATCAACAGTTAGGATATAGTCCAATTTGTGAGGATGTATGGCCTGTATATGATTTAGATAAAACTATTGAAAAAGAAAAAGAGATTGCAGTACAAGTAAATGGTAAAGTACGTGCTACTATTAGGATTAATATTGATGAAGATGAAGACTCTATAAAAGAAAAAGCTTTAATAGAGGAAAATGTACAAAAACATATAGATGGTAAGGATATTGTTAAAGTAATAGTTATTAAAGGTAGGATAGTTAATATAGTTGTTAAATAATAGGGGATAAGTATGAATATAGATAAAAACAGGGTAGAAATGATCGCTAATAATTCATCTAGTGGTTATGAATTTTTAAATGATTTATATATTAAAGATGTAATTGAAAATATAAAGACTAATTATAATCTGGAAAATTATAAATTAATAATAAATTTACTTGCAAAAATATTGAATGAAAAAAATAGTGATATTCTAGAGGATTTATTTGAAAATCCTCCTGTTTTTTCTATGTCTTCTTATAAAAAATATTTAAGATTTAAAGGACAAAAGGAATTTGAAAAATATAAAGAGAAAAATAATATTATCTATGATAATTTATTTACTAGGATTTGTAATTATTTAAAGACAGAATCTGTTTTTAAAACTAGTCAGGTATTTGATTTACAAATAAAAAAAATTGAAGAAGTATTAGGTATTGATAAAGAGAAAATCTTACATTTATTTGAAAATTACAAGTATGGTTATCAACATAATAATAAAGAAATTCAGGCAAAATCTGCTAGTGGAATAAATACAATAATTAAAGCATTTAATTCAAAATCTAAAGAAAAATTTATTCAGAAATATGTTCAATTAGGTGTTGATAAAACATCTATTAATTTAAAAGGTAATACTAATACTTTATTATTTGATAGTGATAATTTTTCTGATTTTATTTTTTCTAGTGATTTGGGTAGTAAATTTAGGCTGTTTATAAAAGATAAATTTAATTTAGATGTAAGTGATGATGATTTATGTAAAATTGTAAGTAATATTTTATCTGGTAAACAGAATGAAAATTTAGAGTTTTTTGATATAGATTTACCTAGTGATAAAAATTTAATTAAAAGAAATAAGGCTTATAAGAGATTAAGAGATAATTATCTTTTAAAAATTAGAAAAGAATTTTTGTTTGATGATATTAGTTATATGAATCAATATATGTATTCTACTAAAAGTCAAAGACAAAAACTTAAAAATCATTTTTCAAAAAAACAGTTGGGATTACTTGAAGAAATTAAGGATATATTTAGTGAAGCTGGTGCTTACTTTATTATTAGTGATTATGAAATGATTGTTTTATCACAATATAAGTTACCTAGTTGTTTAGAGGAGAAAAAAATAAAAGCTGCTAATAAGAAATATGATATGTATAATAGTTTTTGTAATTTAGTATTTAAAAATTTTTATGCTGAAAAGAAAAATAATAGTTTTTTTGAATATTTAATTGATTTTTCAGCTATTTGTTATTTGATGGAAAATATTAATGATAAGACTTTTGATATGCTTGACTGTAATAGTCAAAGATATAAAAATTTAAAGAATTTATTATTTGATAATGGGTTAATAGCGTTAATAATTTTTTCTTCAGATAATTTGGATTTTGTTAATAAAATAATAAATAATAATTCTGTTATATCATCTTTTGATATTAATAATTTAGTAAATATAGAAAAGGATATTAATGTTTTTGATTATGTTGATGATATGACTTTTGCGTTACTTGGTTTTGATGTTGCAAAAAAAATTGTTTATAATAGACAATTTTTGTATGATGATAATTCATTTGATAATATTAATTTACGACTTAGAAAAGCAGATGATTTAATGTATAGGAGTGAATTTGTAAAAACTAGTAGTATTCCTTATTTTGATCCTATTAAATATAATGATTTAGTTTTAGAAAGATATAATAATAATGATCCTTCTATTTTAACTTCTGGGATTGATTCTAATACTTGTTTTAAATTATCTGCTGTTGAAAATGATTATTTATTTTATAGTATTTTGAATAAAAATGGGATGGTTGTAAAAATTAGTGATAAAGATGGAATGGTTGCTAGAATTACGTGTCATAGATTTTTTAATGTTTTAATGATAAATAGTATAAGATCTGTTACTAATAGTTATGAAGTATTGTCAATAGATGATGTAAAGAGAAATGATGATATAGTAAAAATAGTAGAAATGTTTGCTGATAAAATGATAAATGATACTTCAATGGATGATTGTCCAATAGATTTTGTTGTTTGTAATAAAGCAGGTGTTTTAAAACTTGATAAGTACAATAAAAACTATAAGGTTATTCCTGATATATTATTTAGAATGCCTATAGATGTTTATAGTAGTGATTTTGATGAATTTAAAAATATGTATAATGATAGTGAGCAATTTTTACAATCTGTACCTAATTTTGATGGAAGTGATCATCCTTTTATTACTGATTATGGTAATTATCCGATTTTATTATTAAAAAGTAGAGATAATAAAAAATTAGATAGACGAGTTGATTTTAATTTTCAAAGCCCTGTTGATAAATATGTTAGAAATGACAAAGTATTATATACTGGTACAGGAAATATTTTGTTAACAGAGGATGAGATTAAGCAAATTAATAGAATAGATGCAATTAGTTATATATCTAATGGATTTGATGTTTCTTTATACCAATTGCCTTTATATGAAGGAAAAATATTTACTAATTATGTTATAACTAATAGTTATTATATGTTGATAGATAGTGATGGTAATATATATGAAAATGCTATTATTGATAAAGAATATAAGAAAGTTTTTTGTAAAAAGAAGGATAAATTAAGTTAATTAATAGTTTATATTTTATTGATAAAAAGATATTTTTACGTTAAAACTTAATTAGGGGCGAGTTGAAATATATAAAAGAAAGTATAAATAAATAATAAAATTAGTATAAAATACTCAAGGATTAGTAGAAAAATATTTTGATATATAGTAAATTACTATATATATTTTTCTTTTTATGTTATAATTTATGGCAATTAGGTGGGATTGTATGGGATCAATTAATGGTATGAATGATAGTATAGTTAAATATTTTTCGTTGGAGGAATATATTAATTCTGTTAAAGTTAATGATAATGTTTTGTTTCATTTGGAAGAGACTAATAAAAATTTTGATAAATATCTTAAATATTTAACTCAGTTTGATGATTATTCTGTTGTTTATTATTGGATTGATAGTTTGTCAAAAGAAATTAAATTTTCTCAAGAAATAGAGAATCATTATATTAATCCTTTTGATATGCTTAATAATAATATGTTTTTTGATTCTTTTCAAATGAATCATGAAATGATAAAAAAGTTACATCAATTCGTAATGAATAGTGATGTTATGGATGATTACAGGTGTGATGGTGAAGAGGTAAGAGTATCCTTTTTTTCTAAAAAGAATTTAGAAGAATATATTTATTGGAGAGGGGCTTTATCAAGTGATGTGCAAAGATTTATGGATGATTTTATAAAAATTTATAAAAATAATTCAGTACCGATAATTGATACAGATCCATTTTTAAAGAGTGCCTTGGCTAGTTTATTATTTGTTAGAATTCATCCTTTTTTGGATGGTAATGGAAGAACTTCTCGAATGATTTATAATATTAAATTTACTGATTGTATTAATAAAATATACAATACTAATTTAAAGCTTTGTCCTTTAAATATTTCAAGAGGGATATTTATGTATAAAATTAGTTATGCTAATAGAATAAATGATATATATTTTGATTTAGAACATAATAGTAATGATGAAATTAATAAATGGTTTGATTTTATATTAAACAGGGTGGATGATGAAATATATTTTAATACTAATAGAATTTCTTGTTTAGAGAATGCACTTAATAATTTACAAAGAATGAAATTTACTGATAGTAGTGATTTACCGATAGAGTCTAGTAAGATGAAGATAAATAATATTAAAAAATAATAATTTGTTGTTTTTTCAACAAGTTTTTTTTGGACTTTATTTTATACTTTATTTGGTGATAATATGAAAGTTAAAATTTTTGATGAGGAATATGAAAAGGATTTAGAAAATGATATTAATGAATTTTTAAGTGATTTTGAGGGGGATATTATAGAAATTAAATATCAGGTTGCATTAGGTATTTTTAGTGAAGAACAGATTTATTGTTTTTCTGCAATGATTATTTATACTAATTAATTTAATAAAATTTTATTTTGTGTTATTATAATAGTACAAGGAGAAAAATATGAAAAAAGATAAGACTGTTATAAAAACTGGTTTTTTACAAGGTGCTTTTATAGTAACTTTATGTATTGTTATAACTAAAATACTTGGTATTTTATATGTTATTCCTTTTCATTGGTTAATTGGTGATAAGGGTGGTGCTTTATATGGTTATGCATACACTATTTATTTGTTTTTTATGTCTATATCTTCTGCAGGTATACCTTTAGCTATTAGTAGAATTGTTAGTGAATATCAGACCTTAGGATATATGAATGCTAAAAGGCGTACTTTTATAATGGGAAAGAAGATTGCATTACTTTTAGGATTTGTTTCATTTTTGATACTTATGATTTTTGCTCCTTTTATAGCAAAAGCTGTACTTGGTAATTTATCGGGTGGTAATAAAATAGAAGATGTGGTTTTTGTTATTAGAGTAATTTCATCAGCTATTTTAATTGTTCCTGTACTTAGTATTTATAGGGGATATTTTGAGGGACATAGATTTATGAGGGCTCCAGCTATTTCTCAGGTTTTAGAACAAATTGTTAGAATATTAGTAATAATTATGGGTAGCTTTTTAACTTTAAAAGTATTTAAGTTATCACTTACTACTACTGTTGGGGTGGCTGTTTTTGGTGCTACTCTTGGAGGTTTTGTTTCATATTTATATTTAGTAGAGAAGAGATTAAAAAATAAAAAGAAATTTAATGAGAAAATTAGAGTTAATAATGAACCTATAATTACTGATAAGCAAATATTTAGGAAAATTGTTATTTATGCTGTTCCTTTTATTATGATAGATTTGTTTAAATCTTTATACAGTTTTGTTGATATGCTTACTGTTGTTAAGGGACTTGTTTATAAAGCTTCTTTTACTACAAGTAATGCAGAAGTTATTATGAGTATGCTATCTACTTGGACTGCCAAATTTAATATGATTATAATTTCTATTTCAACTGGTGTTGTTGTTAATTTAATTCCAAATTTAACAGAAAGTTATGTAAAAAAAGATAATAAAGATATAAATAAGAAAATAAATCAATCCTTAAATATAATTTTATCTATGGCTTTGCCTATGTGTTTAGGAATTAGTTTCTTAGCTAGACCTATATGGGTTTTATTTTATGGTAATAGTGTTTATGGTCCAAGTGTTTTATCATATTCAATATTTATTGGAATATTTAGTGCTTTATTTACTACGGCTATTTCTATTATCCAGGTGTTTAAAGACTATAGAGCTTTATTTATAAGTTTGATATCTGGTGTTTTATTAAAGATTATTTTTAATATTAGATTAATAGAGGCATTTTCTAGTTTAGGTCTTCCTGCTTATTATGGAATTATTAGTGCTACTATAATTGGTTATTTAACATCTTTTGTTATTTGCTTAGTTATTTTAAAGAAAAAATACCATGTTTGTTATGAAGATGTAGTAAAGAACTTTTTTGATATATTATGCGCATCTATTTTAATGATAATTGTTTTATATTTAATATCTAGATTTATACCAACTTATTCTGATATTAGAATAGTTAATTTAGGTATTATAATAGTTTATACTTTGATAGGTTTTCTAAGTTATATTTTATATACATATAAATCTGGTACTATTAAGAATATTTATGGTAATAAATTGGTAAAATTATTTAAAATAAAAAAGTGATTAAATCACTTTTTTTTGGTTTATAATTACATTAATTATAATTTAATTGTGGTTTTTGATATTTTTTAATTTGTGGTATAGTTTAAATGCTAATTTATATGTTTTGTACCAAAATTTTGATATTACTAAATCAAATTCTCCAATTAATTCAACTACGTGGCCACCAAAACTTTTTTTGAAAAGGTATAATCCATATAATGGATTACTTGTTGAAAAATCTCCTGTTATTCCATAAAAGTTATATCTATCATAACCTTTTTCTACGGCATATTTTACACCTTCAAAGTGTAGAGTGTATGCTGATTGGAATTGCATTAGATTTTTTAAGCTTCCTCCATATAATGATAAGACTTCATTACCGTATATTAAAAATAGTATTCCACCTAATAGGGCTTTTTCTCCATGTTCTTTTTTTAGGTTTTTAATTTTTTCTAGTTGATTTTCTAATCTCTTGATAGCATCTTCATCTTTTTTATTATTTTGTTTGAATTTTTTTTCATTCATTTTTAATATATTGTTTTCTTTTTTATATATTCTGTCTTCTAATTCTTTTTTTACATTATTAAGTTCTTCTTTAGTGTTTTGTTCATATTCATTAAAATCTATTTCAGCAATCATTATTTTTAAAATGCCATCATCATGAAGCGTATCCCACATATTTTCATAATATGATAGTGGTCTATCAATAAATTCTCGTCTATCACCAGTATGTTTCATTATATCTTTAAATACTTTTAATTCATTTCTTTCAATTTCTCTACAGTGGATTGCACATTTTTCATTTTTTCTAATTATTTGTCTTGTTTTAGATTCCATATCTTTCATTACATCTTCTAATGATCTATCTTTTGTTTCGATTACATGCATCCATCTTGGTTGAAGTGTATCTTGCATAATATTAAATCCAAAATGTTTATAGCCAAGTTTTTTTAAATTATCAATTGCTTTAGAATTATCGATACCATCTTTTACTAAATCACCATTTATATCTCTTTGTTTATATTCTACATAAGGATCTATTTTTATAAAAATAGCATTATTTTTTTTAGCATATTCTTTTATTTTTGTTGTAAATGTTTTTAGTAGACTATAGTTATTATAATCTATTAGAAAACCTCTAGGAGAGTAGAACATTTTTTTCTTAATGATTGGTAGTGTTTTAGAAAGAATAAGTGCACCTGCCTTTATTTCTTTTTTGTCTTCTAAACCAATATAATGTGCTTCCCAATTATTTCTTTTTTTTAGTTCAGCCCAATTTTTTGTTTGATGGAAAGTTATTTCACTGTTTTTATCAGCAAATTTTTTAAATTCTTCTTTACTTAGTTCTATTAACTTCATGTTTTAGCTCCTTTTTACTTTTGTTTTTAATTATTTTTCTATATAATGGTACAAGTTTTGTGAATACAAAGTACATTGGTTTATTTATAATGTAGTCAAATTCTCCAATAAATTCTACATAGTCTCCACCAAATTTTTTCTTGAATTCATGAAGCCCAATTCTTGGATTATCTTTTGATAGGTCACCAATAGTACCAAATTGATCATATATCTTTAGGCCTTCTTTTTTACAATACAATAGATGTTCATAGTATGTATTATAGTTTACATATGTATCTGTTAGTATATTGTGATTTCCAGCATATAATACCCAAGCTTTGTCACCATATTCAATAATCATATGAGCACTTAATGTAACTAGATTTCCATATTGTTCTTTATATTTCTCAAATTTTTTAATTTGTTCTTTGGTATGATCTTTTTGTCTTGTTAATTCATTTAATTTGTTTTTAGCACTTTTACTTAAATTATCTATTGGTAATATTGATATTTGATTGTTGATATTTTTTAATGTTTTTTCAAATGCTTCTAGAGTTTTATCTATATCAACTTTTCCTAGAAATAGGGTAGCTTTACTATTTTTATTACCATTAAATATTTCATATAAAGTTTCATAATAATCAAGGTTATAAGATACAAAGTCTTTTCTTGTTTCAGTTAGTGTCATTAAATGATAAAATTCTTTTATATCTTTTTCAGTACCTATTTCTACTATGGTGTTTAATTTTTGACTTTTATTTATTCTTTGTTTAGTAGTTTTAGAAAAGTGATTTTCAATATCCTCTATACTTTGAGTTAGGTCTACTCTAAAAGAATATCTTGGTTGCATAGTTTCAAAATTTTTAGTAAAGCCCATATGTTTAAAGCCGGCTTTTTTTAAAGAATTAAAAATTTCTTTCCAATCATAATTAAGTTCTTTTGATTCATTTAAGTAATTTATATCATTGATAATAATATCCGGATCTATTTTTACAAATATTGCTTTTTTGCTTTTAGCAAAATTTATGATTTTTTTTGTCATCTCTTGTACTATTTCTTTATTTTCATAATCCATAACGAATCCTCTAGGGGAATAAAAATAAGATAGTTTCATGGGTAGTTTTTTTTGTAATAGTAGAGCTGTTGCGACTATTTTTTTGTTACTATCTATTAATCCCATATAGTATGGAGTTAGGTTTTTCTTTAATTTTGAAAATTCTCCCCATGAGTATGATTGTAAGAAATGAGATTTAGTTTTATGTTTTTTTACAAAGTTATCATATTTAGTTTTTTCTAACATTATTAATTTATACATTTATTATCACCTTCTTAATTAGTATACCATATTGTGATATTTCTTACAAAAAAAGAACACAAATTTTATAATAAAAAATGTGCTTTAAATCATATACATGCCATCTTCTTTTTTTAAGTATTCATTTTTTTCCTTTTTTTCTAATGCAGATACTCTTTCTTTTAGTATTCTAACGTCATTTTTTAATTTTATAATTTCTTCTTCTAAATTATTTGGTTTAATAAATGGTGGTACTTGTTGTGGTACTTGTGGTGGCATATATGGCCATGGATAATTATTCATAGTTTTCTCCTTTACTTGTCGTTTTATTATATGCAATTGATTTATAAATGTGATAAAATATTCGTAGGACGTGATATTATGAATAAACTTGTTTTGCCTAGAGGCAATGTTTCTAGTAGTTATAATAAAAGGTATTTGCCTGTACTTGAGTTTGATAAATTAAAAATTTATAGTTTTAATATAGATAAATCTGTTAGAAATTATATTGATTCTATAAAAGAAAAATATTCGTATGAAGATATTTTAGTATGTAATGATGATGTATGTAGAGATTTGGTTCCATTTAATTTTGATTATGGTAATGGAAAACTCTATGATATTATAGAGTCTTTTGTATCAAAAAAAGAAGATGATAACTTTAGAGTTGGAGGAGTTAAAAAGTGTGATGCTGTAGCTTTGGTTAAATATTATCCTAAGCTTTATGTTATACTTAATCAATGTTTAAATTCACAAATAATTAATTTATGTGATTTGGGAAATTATTTTAAGGAGTATGTTGGTGATAATAACTATATTTGTGATGAGAGAAGAGATAGAGAAAAATTAATTGATTGTATTTTGTTTGATAGTGTTAAAATGAGTATTAATGAGGTTGATTTAGGAATTTCTAAAATTAAAGATATAGTTAAAAATATACCTTGTTTTTCTGAAGTTACTTTAGAAAAAGAATATGATATATCTTGTGGATTAGTTTCTCTTAATATTGATACTAGTTTGGATGAGTTTAAGAAATTAAAAGAGTATTACTATGTTGGAAGAGCTAATAGTGATACTATTTGTTATTTAGATAAAATGTTATTAACGGATAAAAAGGAATATCAAAAAAATAAAAAAAGGTGATAATTATGAGACTTAGAAATGTAAAAAATAAAGAAGAAATCTTAGCTAATTCTAAATTTTTAGTTAAAGATCCATATAAAAATAGAGGTAAATGGAGTAGTGTATTTGCTAATAATAATCCTATATATATAGAAATTGGTATGGGAAAGGGTAAATTTATTAGAGAAAATGCTAGAATGCACTCAAATATTAATTTTATAGGTATAGAAAAGTATGATAGTGTTGTTGCAAAGTGTTTGCCACAGATTGATGATGAATTAGATAATTTATTAATAATTAGAATGGATGCATTAGAAATAGATAAAGTGTTTGATCATGAAATAGATAGAATATATTTAAATTTTTCTGATCCATGGCCTAAGAAAAGACATCATTTTAGAAGACTTTCTAGTTCTATATTTTTAGAAAAATATAATAATATATTTAAAAATTGTGGAAGTATCTATATGAGAACAGATAATAAGGATTTGTTTACTTATTCATTAGTTAGTTTTAGTAAAAATAATTATGTTTTAGAAGATGTAAGTCTTGATTTACATAATGATGTAGTTGATGATGATACTTTTATAACAACAGAATATGAAGATAAATTTTCAGGTATGGGTATGCCAATTTATAGTATTGTTGCTAGTATGGGTGTCCAAAATAGTAAATAATCTTAAAATAATTTACATTTATGAAAATTTTGGTATAATATAATAAGAGTAGGTGAAATATGAAAAAGTTAATTGTTTTACTCTCTATATTGGTACTTTTAGTATCAGGTTGTAGTATAAACCAATTAGGTAATAATATTACTACAAATATTGATACTATTTTATCTGAGAAAGTTAATGTTTATAATGTTAATTTTGAAGGATACAAATATTATGTACCGAAGGGACTTAAATTTGTTACAAAAAATGATTATAATGCATTATTTAGAGATAAGTATAATAATAAGTATTATTTATATGTAGATGCTATTAGTTATTATCATAAAAGTAAGAATAAATATGTAATTAATAAAGATGCATATTATTCAGAAAAATTAGATTATAATAATAAGACTGGATATGTTGAAATTAATGAGGTAGATGGTAAATACTTTGTAGAATTTGTATTTAATTATAGTAAGATAGAAGTATATACTGATAAAAAATATTTAAGTAGTGTTATTAATAATATTTGCTATGTACTTAGATCTGTTAAATTTAATGATAAAGTGTTAGAAAGTTTAATTGGTGAAAATGTTTTAAGTTATAAAGAAGAGACATTTAATATTTTTAAATCTAAATCTAGTAGTAATGACTTTTTGGATTATGTAAAAGAGTATGATAGTGATAATAAAAAATCTAAATTAGATGAAGATACTGTTGATATTGATGTTGAATAAAATAAAGAGGTGAACTCATGAGTGTATTTGATAAGATAAAAAATGCTTTATTTGAAGAAGAATATGTTGAAGTAGAAGAAAAGCCAAAGAAGAAAAAAATAAAAGAAAAGCCTAGGAAAGAAATTCATACTGTAAAAGAAGAAAAACCTATAGCTAAAAAAGTGGTTTTACCAGAAAAGAAGGAAGAAGAAAAACCTAGAGAAGAAGAATATAATGAGGTAGTTGAAGAAAAAGAAGAATTTAAGTTTCCTATGATGGATGAAGATGATTTTAAGGTAGAAGATAATTATGTAAGAGAAGAACCAGAAATAGTTAAAGTTATAGAAAAGGAAGAAGTTAATTATAATAATCATCAAGATTTCGATAGTGCTTATGGTAAGAGTAGGCCTCATCATGAGGAAAAACCTTTATATGGCTCATATCAGGATGATAAGATCAAAATTCATGAATATGGTGGTTATGAAAAACATGAAGAGAAAAAGGCTTTTAAACCTTCACCTATAATTTCTCCTATATATGGTGTTTTAGATAAAAACTATAAAAAAGAGGAAATTGTAACTAAAAGAGAAGTAAGACTTACTAGTAGTTATGCAAGAGAACATTTGAGTGTTGATGATGTTAGAAATAAGGCTTATGGAATTGATGATAGTAAAAAGGATAATAAAGAAATAGAACCTACCTATGAAGATGTAGGGGAAGAGAAAAATTTATTAGTAGATTTAACATCTAGTGATGAAAAACCTAAGGTACATGAAGTTACTATGGGAGATGCAGAGGAATATTTTCAAGATTTAGGGTTAGAATATAATATAGACTATAAAGATGTTACTAAAGAAAGAGCAACAGGTAGAAGAGAAAAAGAAAATTATGATGAAATAGATAGTAATAAAGATACAAAAGAAGAAACAAAAAAAGATATAAAAGAGGAACAAGTTATTAATGATGTTTCAGTACAACAAGATGATATAGAAAAAGAAATAGATAAAGCAAATAAAACAGCAGAAGAAAAAGATGAAAAAAATGATGATAATTTATTTGACTTAATAGATTCAATGTACGAAGAAGAAAATTAAGAATAGGATGGGATTATATGATAATTTTAGATTTTTGGTTACCTGTGTTATTATATACATTTGGTATCATACTATTAATAGTGTTAATTATTTTAGGAATCAGACTGATTCAAATATTAGATAGATGTGATAAAGTAATTGATAATGTAGAAGAAAAGGTTAATTCACTTAATGGAATTTTTTCTGTTATTAATAAAACATCTTATGGTTTATCCATGATAAGTGATAAAGTTATTAGTGGTGTTGTAGGCATGATTTCTAGAATATTTAATAAAAAGAAAGATAAGGAGGAAGATTATTATGAGTAAGAAAAAAGGATTAGGAAAATTCATTGGAGGAGCTTTAGTTGGTGCTGGTCTAGGAGTTTTATTTGCACCTAAAAAAGGTAGTGAAACAAGAGCAGAATTAAAAGAAAAGTTAGATGAATTAGTAGGTAAAGTTAAAGAAATAGATGTAGATGATGTAAAGGCAGAATTTGATAAAAAAGTTGATGAAATAAAAAAAGAATTAAATGATTTAGATAAAGAAAAAGTTTTAAAAATTGCTAAGAAAAAAGGAAATGAATTAAAAGATAAAGTTCAAGAATTAGTTGATTTAGCAATTGATAAGGGAACTCCAGTGTTAAGAGATGCAGCTGAAGAAGTAAAGGCTAAAACAATTGAGGTTACTAAAGAAGTTCTTAAAAAATTAGAAAAAGAAGAAAAATAGTTCTTCTTTTTTTGATAAGTATGTTATAATAAGAATATAATTTTTGTTGATAAATAGATTAGTAGTAATAATTATTTTATTTTTAGAGATCTAGTGGTTGGTGAAAACTAGAAAATATTTATTTATGAATTACACTATTTGGAGAAAAATCGTTTATCGCGTTAAGATATTAAAGTGTATAAGTTTTACTTATAAATTAAGGTGGTACCGCGAGCTTTTTCGTCCTTATAGGATGTTAAAGCTTTTTATTTTGAAGGAGGATTTTTATGAAATTATATGATGAATTAAAATGGAGAGGTCTTATTAAAGATGTTGCTGGTGATGATATTGAAGATAAGTTAAATAATGAGAAAATAACTTTTTATTGGGGAACTGATCCTACTGCTGATAGTTTGCATTTGGGACATTATTCATCTTTAGTTACAGCTAGACGTTTGGCAAAAGCAGGGCATCATCCAATACTTTTGTGTGGGGGAGCTACTGGATTAATTGGTGATCCTAGACCAACAGCAGAACGTGAGATTATTTCTAAAGAACAGTTAAATAAAAATTTAGAAGGTATAAAAAATCAAGTTACAAAAATATTTGATGGTAAAGCAGAAGTTGTTAATAATTATGATTGGTTTAAGGGTTATGAATTAACTGATTTTTTAAGAGATGTTGGAAAATATATAAATATTAATTATATGCTTGACAAAGATATTATAAGAAGAAGACTTGATACTGGTATAACTTTTGCTGAATTTACATATACATTGATACAAGGATATGATTTTTTATGGTTATATGAAAATAAGGGGTGTATTATGCAAGCAGAGGGTTCTGATCAATGGGGCAATATAACTACTGGTCTTGATTTAATAAAAAAGAAAACTGGTAAGGAAGCTTATGCTTTTACTATGCCTCTTGTTTTAGATAAATATGGAAATAAGTTTGGTAAAAGTGAAGGTAATGCATTATGGTTAGATAGAAATAAAACATCTAGTTATGAATTATATCAATATTTAATTAATGTTGATGATGAAATGGTTGTAGATTATTTAAAAATATTTACATTTTTAACAAAAGAAGAAATTGAGAAATTAGAAAAATCTAATAAGGAAAATCCTCATTTAAGAGAGGCACATAAGGCTTTAGCTCGTGAGATAATTACTGATTTGCATGGACATGATGCTTATTTGGAAGCTGTTAAGATAAGTGATTCATTATTTAGTGGTAATATAAAAAATCTTTCTACTAATGAAATTGAACAAGCCTTTAAAGGATTGGATCCATTTATTTTAAATGATGAAGTTTCTTTAGTTGATTTACTTGTTAATGAAAAAATATGTTCAAGTAAAAGAGAGGCTCGTGAATTTATTAGTAATAATTCAATTAGTTTGAATGGAGATAAGATTACTGACTTAGATTTTGTTGTTGATAAATCGGTAGCAATTGATGGTAAATATATAGTTATTAGAAGAGGAAAAAAGAAATATTATATTGGTGTTTTTAGGTAGACAAAAATTTACAAAAAGAAAAACTAAATTTAAATTTTTCTTTTTATTTTTGCTCTTTCTATTGTAAATGTTTGTTAGAATAAAAATAGATATAATTATTATGAAAGGAAGGTGAGGATAGTGAACAAAAAGTATTTGTTTGTATTAAAAATATTGTTATTAATATGTATTTTAATAATATTATTTGAAATTTCATGGTTTTTTTATCACGAATATAAGAAAAATCATAATATTTTATATTTAGATAATATTAATTCATATGAATATAAAAACGATTCTTATGTTACTGTTGGAGTTAATAATAACAATGAAAAGAAAATTAATAAGGCAAAAGTTACTAAATATAATTCTAAATATGAGAAAATATGGGAAAAATTATTTAATTTGGGATATAATAGTGAATTTTTAGATGTATCTGTTGATGGGGATAATAATATTATTTCTGTTGGTTATTATGAAAAAGATAAAGTGGAAAGTAATAAAGGTGTAACTACCGCGGTTATTGTAAAATATGATAATGATGGTAATATTTTATTTCAAAAAGATTTGCAACTTATGGGTAATTCTAAATTTAATAGTATTTTAGTAGTAGATGATGGTTATATTGTTTCAGGACAGAGTATTTACGAGGATAAAACACTTGGTTCTCAACAAGGTGGTGCTGTTTTAGTTAAATATAATAAACAAGGAAGAGTGTTGTGGAAAACTAATTATGGTAGTAGTAAGAATGCTAGTTATAATGATTTAGTTATGGTTGGCGATAATATATATGCTGTTGGTAAAGATGCTATTGGTACTGGTATAATTTCTATTTATACAATGGATGGTGATAGAGTTGATACTTTCTCATATGATTCCTTAGATTCTAATGGATTTGTAAGTGCTGTTAATATTTCTGATAATATATATGTTATTGGTACTAAAGTTAATAGTGATTTTGATACTGATGGAATTATAGTTAAATATGATTTAGATTGTGATATAGTTGATGATACTGTTTATTCTGGTAGAGGATTTTTATCATTTGATAAAATTATTAAAGATAATAATGATGACTTGGTTGTTGTTGGTAATATGAGTGTTTATAATAAAAAGGCTTCTAATAAGAAAAACAAGGTATATGATTACTTTGGTATTATTGGTAAGTATAAAACAAATTTAGAAAAAGTTGAAGTTTTGGAGTATGGAGATTCTACAGAAGACTTTTTTACGGATGTTAATATTGTTAATGGTAATTATTTAGTTGTAGGATATTCTTGTTATGAAAAGGAAGGATATTTGAGTAAATTTATTACATATAGTGATGCATTAAAAGTTTTGGAGGTAAAATAAATTGAAAATAACTTTAGTAAGACACGGTGAAACTGATTGGAATAGTAAAAATAAATTACAGGGTAGAGAAAATGCAGAATTAAATGATAAAGGAAGAAGACAATGCAAGGCTTTAAGAGAAAAAATTAAGAATAATAAATATGATGTATGTTATATGTCACCTCTTCTTAGAACTGTTGAAACTGCAATGATTCTGATAGGTGATAGAGTAGAAATGATTCCAGATAAAAGATTAATAGAAAGAGATTTAGGTAATCTTGAGGGTGTTGATAGAAGTAAATATAATCAAAAATTATATTGGGATTATAAACTTAATTGTTCTACTGATGGTGTTGAGGCTATACAAGATGTATTTAAAAGATGTAATGATTTTGTTTCTTATATAAAAGAAAAATATGATGAGGATGCTAGTATATTAGTAGTAACTCATGCTACACCATATAGGGCAATTCATCATATTTTAAATAATACAGATTTAAATGGTAAAATAGATATTATTAATGTAGTTAACTGTTCCATAGAAGAAATTGAGACAAATAAGAATATTTAGAGAAATTATTGAATGAAGTTTAATTCATTCTTTTTTTATCTTATTTTATTAGTTTGTTGTTGATATATATTATAAATGTCTATATCGTCTTCATTTTTAAATTCTTCTGGTGACTTTAATAGGTTATCATCTTGCAATTTTTTAAATGTATTGTTGAATATTTCGACGGTATTTATTAAATTATCAATTCCTATTACGTATTTTATGTTGTTAGCAGCATCTATTATAATATTTCCTTTATTATCAAAAAGGTTTTCATATGGAATTGTGAGATTGTTATATTTTATAATAAAATCTAGAAGCATCCTGTCACATTTGTTAGTGATTTCATTTCTTACTTTAGAATCTTCAATATATTCTTCAGTATATTGATGTTTTGTATTTTTTTCTACACCCTTTTCTAGTGCTAACTTTTTATTTAATTCAACAATCTTATCACTAGTGTTACTTTTGATAATATAGTGTGTTCCTATTATTTCTGGTGTATAGCCTAAATCCATTAAAATTTTTGCTACTACTGCACTTTCATCTTGTAAAATGATATCAGTACTATCAAGATTTTCATCCATACATTTTTTCTTATCCTGTTGTGTTATACCATGATATAAGCATATATTGTAATCTTTTAATTCATCATATTTTTCAAATAATTGGGGAAATTTTTCATAGTCAATTATAACAATTGATTTTTCTGATAGAATCATATCTCCTTTAATAATTGTATCTTGACCCGAAAAATTTCTTATATTTGATTTATCAATTTGTTCTTTTAAAGGTTCTAGAATAATAAAATTACGATTGTCAAAATTACCATACATATGAGAAGATACAAGACCATTTTCTGTTGTATGTAAGGTTGTTCTATAATAAGGGCAGTATGTTTCTAAATGTTTAAGTATATCTGTTGTTTCATAAGCATAAAGTTGTGTATATAAAAAGTTTTGACATTCTTTTACTAAATTTGGTGTTTCTGAGTATGGTTTCATAATTCTATTTTCTGGTAGATAATTGGTTGTTCTTACTAGCATGATGTCATCAATTGTATATTCATCTTTTTTATTGGATTGTCTTTTTATTTCTGCTTCAGTTTCTATTTCTTTTATTTTTTCAGTGCTTGATACATCATATACTTTTAATATTGGCATAAAAAACCTCCTTGTACTTTATATATTAATGATATCATTTGTTTATTTTTTTAACAATGCTGTTATTTAATGTTTATGTAAAACTTTTTACATAAAAAAATAACTAGATGTAATATTAAAATTCTTTTCATATTACATCTAGTTTGTAATTTGTAAAATTTATTAAGTATTTTATACTTTCTTTTACTTGTTATAGAATTCAACAATTAATGCTTCATTGATATCAGCATTTAATTCATTTCTTTCAGGAAGTCTTACATAAGTTCCTTCCATTTTTCCTTCATCATAAGTAATGAAATCAACTCTTTTAGATACCTTAGCTAAGCTTTCAGCAACTACTTTTAAGTTTTTGTGATCTTCTTTGATAGAGATAACATCTCCAACTTTTACTTGATATGAAGGAATGTCAACTTTTTTACCATTAACAGTTACATGTCCATGGTTAACAAGTTGTCTAGCACCACGACGAGTAGATGCAAATCCAATACGATAAACTAAGTTATCTAATCTTGATTCAAGTAGTCTTAAGAAGTTTGTACCCTTAACACCTTTAATTTTTTCAGCTTTCTTGAAAGTGTTTTTAAATTGTCTTTCATTAAGTCCATACATAAAACGAACTTTTTGTTTTTCTTTTAATTGAACTCCATAGTCAGATAATTTACCTTTACGAGCATTACCATGTTGACCAGGTCCGTAAGGACGACGAGCTAATTCTTTTCCATTTTCAAGAAGAGAAAAACCTACACGACGAGCTTGTTTATAACTAGATTTTGTATATCTTGCCATAAATAAAATCTCCTTTCTATAAATTATACATTTCACTGGAGTAATTTAGTCATATTTTAGGGAGTTTTTCTTATTTTTTCGCGTAAACAGCAATAGTTACTCAATTATATAACTCGAAAAACACATTAAAATATTCTAAATCTGCTGTTTCAAGTGAATTGCATTTCTAATTATATTGCAAATTTGTTGATATGTCAAGATTTTATTGGATAACAGACATTGATTGATTTAGTATATATCAGAAATTTTTTAAATTTGTAGAAAAATGTCTATTAATTGTGTTAAAATATAGGTAGTATGAAAATAGAGGTGAATTATATGGGACTATGGTTAATTATTGGATCAGTTATTGTATTAATTATTATAATAGTTTTTGTATCACTTCATTTTATTAGAAAAGCTATAAAAAATAGTTATAAGAAGAAAATAGATAATTTGGAAGTACAAAAAAATATGGTAGCATCAACACCTGTTTTTCTTGAACTTTCTAAAGTTGAACCAATTATTAAAAATGATAAGATGGAAGAAAAGTATAATGCTTGGAATGATAAATTTATTTCTATTAAAGAAAATCAGTTAACTTTAATTAATGATATGTTACTTGATTTGGATTTATATGTTGATAAGAGAGATTATAAAACTTGTGTTTATAGAATTGCTAAAACAGAGTTTGAAATCTATAAGGCTCGAGAAGAGGCTGATACTTTATTAGATGAAATAAAAGAGATTACTCTTAGTGAAGAAAAGTATAGAAATATAGTTATAAAGTTAAAAACTAAATATAGAGAATTAAATCGTGAATTTAATGAGCATAAAAATATGTATGATGATATGCAAGAAGCTGTTTCTTTACAACTTGAAAATATAGAAAAGAGATTTTTAGACTTTGAAAAAGTAATGGAAGAAAATGATTATAATGAGGTAGTTCATATAGTTAAGGCTCTTGATACTATGATTGAACATATGAGTATTGTTGTTAATGAAGTACCAGATTTACTTTTAATGTCTAAGCAATTGATTCCTTCTAGGATTAAAGAGATAAAAGAAACATATGATGAGATGGTAAAAGAGGGATTTCCTCTTGATTATTTGAATATTGAATATAATTTGGAAGAGTCTCAAAAAAATATTGATAATATATTAGATAAAATAAAAGTTTTAAATTTGGAAGATTGTATGTTTGAACTTAAAACTATGCTTGAATATTTAGATTCTTTATTTGTAGATTTTGAAAAAGAGAGATTATCTAGAAAAGTATATGAAGAGATGGAATATGATTTTTCTAAGAAGATAGCTAAAACTAATAAAGTTGTTGAAGATATATATAATAAATTAGATGAAATTAAGAGTATGTATGATTTAAATGAAGAAGATGTAAATACTATTCATGAAGTAAATAAAATTTTAGTGGTTATAAATGATGATTATAAAAAACTTTTATCTAAGGTAGATACTAAATCTACTCCTTATTCTATTCTTCATAAAGAAATAGAAGATCTAATTAATAGATTAAAAGTTATGGAAGATGAATTGGATGTTGCTTTAAAATCACTTGGTAATATGCATGATGATGAAGAGCGTGCTCGTGAACAATTGGATGAAATTCAAAGTTTCTTAAAAAGATGTAAAGAAAGAATGAGAGAATATAAATTACCAATTATTACTGATAATTATTTTGTACAATTATCAGAGGCTAATGAAGCTATAGTTGAGGTTATAAAGGAATTAGAAAAAAAACCAATTGTAATTGATACTTTAAATACTAGAGTTGATACAGCAAGAGATTTGGTTTTAAAACTTTATAATACAACAAATGAAATGATAAAAACTGCTCAACTTGCTGAAAAAGCAATTGTTTATGGTAATAGATATAGACTTTATTATGATGAAGTAGATGCTGGACTTGATGATGCAGTTGAATTATTTTTTAAGGGTGAATATAAAAAGGCACTTGATATATCTATTAAGTCTACTTCTATAGCAGATGAGGATATATATCAAAAATTACTTGCTGTTTATGATGAATAATTTTTAAGTATATAAATTGATTTATATACTTTTTTTTGATAAAATAAGTCAGTAATGGATGTGATATATATGAATAGAATTATATTAATTAAATATGGAGAACTTAGTACTAAGAAGGGAAATAGGAACTTTTTTATTAATACTTTATATAATAATGTTAAAAATTCTTTAAAAAATTATGATGTTTCTATAAAGAAAGATAGAGCACATATGTATATTTTTTTTGATGAGGAAAAACTTGATGAGATAAAAGAAAAAATTGATAAGATTTTTGGTATACATACGTATCATATTGCTTATGTTGTAGATACTAATAAAGATAGTATTATTGAGGAAGTTGTTAATATTTTAAAAAATGTTAGTTTTAAAACTTTTAAAGTAGAAGTTAAAAGAAGTGATAAATCTTTTTCAGTACATAGTCAAGATATGGTTAAGATACTTGGTTCTAATATTTTAAAAAATATTGATAATATTAGTGTTGATGTACATAATCCTGAACTACTAGTTAAGGTTGAAATTAGAGAGGGTAATACTTACATATATTTAAACAGTTATAAAGGTAGTGGTGGTTATCCTGTTGGTACTCAACCTAAAGGAATGCTTATGCTTAGTGGTGGAATTGATTCTCCTGTTGCTGGTTATTTAGCAATGAAACGTGGTGTTAAAATAGATGCTGTTTATTTTGAGGCTATTCCACATACTAGTTTGGATGCTAGATATAAAGTAATTAATTTATGCAAAAAAATAGCTCTTTATGGTAGTGAGATAAATTTACATATAGTTAATTTTACAAAAATACAAGAAGAAATTTATAAAAATTGTCATCCTAGTTATTGTATTACTATTATGCGTAGAATGATGTATCGTATTACGGAAAAACTTGCTATTAAAAATCATGCTTATGCAATTATTAATGGTGAATCAATTGGTCAAGTAGCATCTCAAACTTTAACTAGTATGAATGTTATTAATAGTGTTACTAATATGCCTGTAATTAGACCAGTAGCATGTTTAGATAAATTAGAAATAATAGATATAGCTAAAAAAATTGATACTTATGAGACAAGTATATTACCATATGAAGATTGTTGTACTGTATTTGTTCCTAAACATCCAGTTATTAATCCTAGTATTGATACTTCATTAAAAGAAGAGGCAAAGTTTGATTATTCTTTAATGATTGATGATGCAGTTGATAATGTTTACACAATTAAAATTTCAAATGATTTGGAAGATGAATTTAGTAATTTGCTATAAATTTCCAGTACAATGTATGTATTAAATATTAAAAAATTCACAACCTATTAGTGTATAGGAGGTGAAACACAATGAACAGCAATAACTCAAATAATTCTTCAATGAAAATGAGAGTTCCAGGAGCTAAACAAGCTATTGATAAAATGAAATATGAAATAGCTAATGAATTTGGTGTTAATTTAGGACCAGATGCAACTAGTCGTGCTAACGGTAGTGTTGGTGGTGAAATTACTAGACGCTTAGTTCAAAATGGATTAAATCAAGTAAGTGGAAGCTATAATAATAAATAAGTAATATAGCTTATAATATAGCTTAAAAGATAGGAATTTCCTATCTTTTTTGTGCTTTAAAAAAATAATTGACAAATTTATACTCCTTTGTTAATCTATTTTTATAAAGTGAGGGATAAATATGAAATTATTGTCAGTAAATGCTGGTAGTTCTACTTTAAAATTTAGGTTATATGAAATGCCAGAGGAAAAGTTAATTACTAAGGGAATGTATGAAAGAATTGGTTTGGAAGGATCTGGATATAGTATTCGTGTTAATGATAAGAAGATAGCTGGATTAGTTCCATTAAAGGATCATAAAGATGCTGTTAATTTACTGTTGAAGCAATTACTTGATAATCATATTGTTAATAGTTTGGATGAAATTGAAGCTGTTGGACATAGAGTTGTTCATGGTGGTAACAAATATTCAAAAAGTGTTGAGATAAATGATCGTGTTTTATTAGAAATAGAATCTATTTCTGATTTAGCACCATTACACAATCCTGCTGCATTAAAGGGAATATATGCATTTAAGGAAAGTATTCCAAATGCTAAGATGGTAGCTTGTTTTGATACTGCTTTTCATCAAACTATGGATGAGGCAACTTATTTATATCCAGTACCATATGAGTGGTATGTAAAGTATGATGTTAGAAAATATGGTTTTCATGGCTTAAGTCATAAATTTATTTCTGAAAAGATGAATGATATTTTAGGTAAAAAAGCTAATTTAATTATTTGTCATATAGGTAGTGGTGCTAGTATATCTGCTATTAAAAATGGTATTTGTATTGATACTTCTATGGGATTTACACCTAATGCTGGTATTATGATGGGAACTCGTTCTGGTGATATTGATTATTCTATAATTAATTATATAATGAAAAAGGAAGAGAGAACTATTGAGTGGATTGATAATAAATTAAATAAATGCAGTGGTTTAGAAGGAATTGCTGGTATGAGTGATTTACGTGATATAGATCGTGCATTTGATGCAAAAGAGGTTAAGGCTTCATTAGCAATTGAGATGTATACTAATAAAATTGTTGATTATATTGCAAAATATTATGTTAAATTAGGTGGTAAGGTTGATGCTATTTGCTTTACAGCAGGTGGTGGAGAAAATGATGATATTATAAGAGGAGAAGTTTTAAGAAAACTTTATCCATTAGGTATTTTATTAGATGATGAAAAAAATAAGGAAACTATTGTTAGAAAAGGAAAAGAAGGAATTATTACAAAGGAAGATTCTAAAATACCTGTATATGTTTTAGCAACAGATGAAGAATTAATGATAGCACGTGATACATTTAATATTTGTCAGTAAGTGTGTAAAGTAAGTGAATTATGTATAAAAGTAGTTTACTTATTTTTTATTTAAGCTTATAATCAATTCTTGATGGGTTGTGATAAATATGAATAAAAAAGATATAAATATACTTAAAAATAATAATATTAATTTAGATATTGCTTTAGAGTATTTTACTAATATTAATACTTATAATGAGATGCTTAGATTATGGTTATTATCAAGTAATAAAAAGATAATTAGGTTAATTGAAGCGATAAATGGTAATGATAATAATTTAATAAATACGATGATATATAATATTCATAGTGATGCTGAATGTTATGGTTTTAGAAGAATAGAGTCAGTAAGTGATTATTATTTAGAAAAGGCTCGTGGTAATGATTATAATTATATAAAAGAAAATATAAATAAATTAATAAATTTAATAGAAGATATGCAGGAAGTTATAGAAAAATATTTTAATATATAGTAAATTTTGCTATATATTTTTCTTTCCTTTGAATATTTTTAAATTTATAGTATAATATTAGTAGTATTTAGGAAAGAGGTAAGGAATATGAAAATAATATCTATAAATGCAGGGAGTAGTTCTTTAAAATTTAGTCTATTTAATATGGATGATGAAAGTGTAATTGCATCTGGTTTATTTGAAAGAATTGGTATTGAGGGTAGTTGTTATACAATAAAGTATAATGGTGAAAAGATTGAAGAAGAAATTGAATTAAAGGATCATACTGATGCTGTTAAGGTGTTACTTGATAGATTAATTGATTTAAATATTATTAAGTCTTTAGATGAAATAGATGGAGTTGGACATCGTATTGGTACAGGTGTTTCTAAATATAAGGAATCTGTTAGAATTAATGATCAAGTTCTTAAGGATATAGAAGATTTTAAGGAATATGCACCTTTACATAATCCAGCTAATATATTGGGTATTAAAGCTTTTAAGGAAGTTTTACCTAATGTTAGTATGGTTGGTGTTTTTGATACAACTTTTCATCAAACTATGGATAAGGAAACTTATTTATATCCAGTTCCTTATAAATGGTATAGTGAATATGGTGTTCGTAAATATGGATTCCATGGAACTAGTCATAGATATATAAGTAGTTGTGTAAGAAAATTACTTGGTAGAGATGATTATAGACTTATTAGTTGTCATATAGGTAGTGGGGCAAGTATTTGTGCTATAAAGGATGGAAAATGTGTAGATACTACTATGGGATTTACACCACTTCCTGGTATTATGATGGGAACTCGTTCTGGAGATGTAGATCCTTCAATTATTCCTTTTGTTATGGAAAAAGAAGGTAAAAACGCAGGTGAGGTTATTGATGATTTAAATAAATGCAGTGGCCTTCTTGGTATGAGTGGATACAGTAGTGATATGAGAGATATTTTAGCTAAGTGTGATGAAGGTGATGAAAGAGCTATTATTGCTCGTAATAAATATGTTAGAAGAATAGTTGATTATATTGCTCAATATTATGTTCTATTAGGTGGTGCTGATACAATTGTATTTACTGCTGGTGTTGGAGAAAATAGTATTCCTATTAGAAGACTTGTTTGTGAAGAATTATCATGTCTTGGAGTAAAAATTGATTTAGATAAGAATAATAAGCAAGGAGAAGTTGTAAAAATAAGTACTGATGATTCTAAGATAGCTGTTTATGTTATTCCTACTGATGAGGAATTAATGATAGCACGTGATACTTTAAGTATAATAAATAGATAGGAAATTATTATGTATAAGAAAATATTTAAAGAAATAAAGAAATATGACACAATAGTTATTGCTAGACATATAGGTCCAGATCCTGATGCTTTATCTAGTCAAATTGCATTAAGAGACTCTATTAAGCTTACTTTTCCTGAAAAAAAAGTTTATGCTGTTGGAACTGGAAGTGCTAAATTTTCATTTATTGGTCATTTAGATAAAATGGAAGATGTTGATGATGCTTTATTGATAACTTGTGATACTCCTGATTTAAAAAGAGTTGATATTCCAGATATCTCTAAGTTTAAGCATAGAATAAAAATAGATCATCATCCATTTGTTGAGAAATATTGTGATTTGGAACTTATAGAAGATTTTGCATCATCAGCTTGTGAAGTAATTATGAGACTTATTTTGAATACTAATTTAAAATGTAATAAAAGTATTGCTGAGGTACTCTTTATTGGATTAGTATCTGATTCTAATAGATTTTTATTTGATAGTTGTAGTAGTGAAACTTTTTCTCTTGTATCTAAATATTTGGCTACTTATAAGTTTGATATTTCTAGTTTATATGAAAAACTTTATTTAAGACCTTTAAGTGAAGTTAGATTTCATGGTTATATTGAACAAAATATGACAGTTACTGAGAATGGTTTTGCGTATATTAAAATTACTAATGATATTATAAATGAATTTGGAGTTGATTCTGCATCAGCTGGTAATATGGTAAATGATTTTAATTTTGTTGATGAATTCTTAGTATGGGCAACTATATGTGAAGATGTTAAAAATAAGCAAATTAGAGTATCAATTAGATCTCGTGGTCCTGTTATCAATACAGTAGCAGAAAAGTATAATGGTGGAGGTCATAAATTTGCTTCTGGTGTTAGATTTAAGAGTTTTTCTGATACATCAGATTTAATCAATGATTTAGATAAAGTAGTTTTAGAATATAAAGAAAGTATTAAGGAGGATTAGATATGGTAATAAAAGAAGCTAATCTTGAGGTAATAGCTACTAGACGTAGTCAGTATCCAGATATGGGTAAGCCAGAGTTTTTATTAGTTGGTAGAAGTAATGTTGGTAAAAGTAGTTTTATTAATTCTATTTTATCTAGAAAAAATCTTGCTTATACATCATCTAGGCCAGGAAAAACACAAACACTTAATTTTTATGCTGTTAATAATGAATTTTATTTGATTGATGTACCTGGATATGGTTATGCTGCTGTTGATAAAAAAACTCAGGCTAAGTTTGGTATGATGATTGAGGATTATTTAGAAAAACGTAGTGAATTAAAAAGAGTATTTTTATTAATAGATTTTAGACATAAACCTACAGAAGATGATTTATTAATGTATAACTTTTTAAAATATTATAATTTACCAGTAACTGTTATTGCTACTAAGGCTGATAAAGTTGGTGGTAGTAAGAAACAGAAAAATTTAAAAGAAATACTTGATACACTTGATTTAGTAGTAGGAGATGACTTGGTTGTATTTTCTAGTCAAACTAAACTGGGTGTTAAAGAGGTATTAAAGAAGATTGAAACCTTAATAGATGAAGAAACTATTTAGGTTTTTTTCATATATTAAAATAGGTGAATATATGAAAATAGAAGTTATAGATAAAAATAATATTTTTGTTTTTATTAATAGAAGTTATTTGGATGAAGAGGATTTAAAAGATAAAGATAATGTTATTCTTACTGTGAAAGATTTTATGCAAGTATATAAAAATAAATTACATTTACGAGGTTTTTATAAAGTTAAAGTTTATCTTAATAAAAATATTGGAATGTTTTTAGATATTATTAGATTAGAAGAGGTAGAACTTTCAAATGTTGTTGATTTACGAGTAATTGTTAATATGAATGATAAAATTTATTTTGAAACAGATGATTATTTTATTTTACCTAGTGATGCTACTATATATTATTATAATAATAAATTTTATTGTGATGTTTCTTTTATTGATAATGTTTTAGATATAGTAGAGTTTGGTAGATTTTTATATGGTGATAGGTTGTTAGATATATTGGATTGTGCAAAAGTTGTTTAATTTCTAAATTTTTTGTATAATTATTCTGGGTGAAAAATATGAATAAGAAAAGTGCAATATTTTTTATAATAGTAGGTGTTTTATGTTTATTGTTTGGTTATTTAACAATTAATAGTAGAATACAGAGAGGTATTATAGAAAAAGAGGTTAAAAAAATATATGAAGTTGATTTAACTAGTGGTAAATATAATTATGATATTAAATCTTCTTTTAGTTATGCTAAGGTTGAGACAAATATAAAAAAATATATTAGTAATATAAATAATAACTATTTAGATATATATAAGTTAATTAACGATAGTAATATAAATTCTATTTTGTCTTATGATAATTATGTAAGTGATAAGCCAGAATTTAAAAATAGTATTAAAACTATAAATGATACTAAAAGTTCTATTAATAAAAAATTTGATAAATTAATTAATGATAGTAATGATAATAATTTAATTAATGAGGTAAAAAATAATAGTCCTATTATATATAGAGGATTTTGTGATCAATTACTTAATACTGATACTATGATTAGTTATTTAAGTGATAATAAAGATAAGTTTATTAAGTTAAGGGATAAATATAATGATTTGTTGGATAATGAAAAATTAGTGATTAATTTTTTAAAGGATAATAGTGATAATTTTGAGTTAAATGATGGGGAAATTCAATTTAGAAATAATGAATTGTTGGAACAATATAATAATTTAGTAAATAAAATAAAATAATCCACAGAAATTGTGGATTGTTTTATATTACTATAGCAATCATGTTATTAGAACCTTTATTAACTACTTTTGATAGAGTTGTTTGTAGTTTGAATCTTATATTATCTGGCATTAAATTGATTTTTGATTGAATACCTTCTTGGACTATGGAATCTAGACTTCTTCCAAAAATTTCACTTTTCCATATTTCATTAGTTCCTTTATCTTTGTCTTTTGTTAGATAATCAATTAATTCTTTACTTTGTATTTCACTACCTATAATTGGTTCAAATGTTGATTCTACATCTACTCTAATCATGTGTATTGATGGGGCAACTGCTTTTAGTTTTACTCCATATCTTGGTCCTTGTTTTATTATTTCTGGTTTGTCTAACTTCATATCTTCTATTGATGGAGTTGCGACACCATAACCTGTTTGTTTTACCATTTTTAGGGCATATTTTATTTGATCATATTCTTTTTTAGCAATATTAAATTCTTGGAATAGGGCAAGTAGGTCTGCTTTATTTTTAACATCTATCTTAATAATATCTGTTAGTATTTTATTATATAAATCTTTTGGGGCAGTTAATGTTACAGTGACTATTCCTGTTGATGGATCTACATCTGATAAAAAGGCTTTTTCTATCATTTCATTTTCTAAGAAATGGGATGTAATATTATTAATATCTTTTAATTTATCAATTTCTATTACACTTTCTTTTATTGATTCTATATATTTTTGTTTTACTGGATGATCATGATTTAATATAGCTATCCATTCAGGCATATTTACTTTTACTTCTAAAACTGGAAATTCATATAATGCTTCTCTTAGAATATCATACATATCTTTTTCATTCATTGTTTCAATACTGATTGGAATAACCGATACGTTGTGTTCTTCTTTCATACTTTCTGCAAGACGAATAGTTTCTGGAAGCGTAGGATGAGTAGTATTTAAAAGTACTATAAATGGTTTCCCAATACTTTTCAATTCATTTATAACTCTATTTTCTGCCTCTAGATAGTCATTTCTTTGGAATTCTCCAATTGATCCATCAGTAGTTATTACTATTCCTATAGTTGAATGATCTTTAATTACTTTTTCAGTACCTATTTCGGCAGCTTCTACAAATGGTATTTCTTCATTATACCAAGGTGTTTTTACCATTCTTGGACCATTTTCATCTGTTGCTCCAATAGCATTTTCAATCATGTATCCTACACAATCAATTAATTTAATATTACAGGAAAAATCATCTATTTTAATTTTTGCAGTATTGTTTGGAACAAATTTTGGTTCTGTTGTCATAATTGTTTTACCAGCTGCACTTTGAGGAATTTCATCTAATGCTCTTTTTCTTTCATATTCATCTTCAATATTAGGAACAACTAAAGTTTCTACTACCTTTTTTATAAATGTTGATTTTCCAGTTCTAACAGCTCCTACTACGCCAAGATAAATATCACCATTACTTCTTGTAGCTATATTTTTAATAATTTCAAGTTTTTCCATATACACTCTCCTTATACAATAAAACTTATGACTTTTTTCAAAAAAAAAGAACAAATTTATTATTTATTCTTAAATTAAAACATTTTATCTATATTTTTTGGAACTTGATCTTTCATAATAGCATTAATTATTTTTTCTTCTTTTTCTTTAGAAACTTCTTTTCCTGTCATAGTGGAAATATCATTTATTATTTCTCTTATAGTATTTTCATCCTTAATATTATTATTTTGTAATTTTTTAGCAAGTGATAAGATTGTATCTTTATTTACATTTGTTTTCTTTTCTACTTTCTTAAAAAAACTATCACCAAACATAAAAAACCTCCTACTTAATTATATGTAGAAAGTTTTTTTTGTTTAATTTTTATTTCTAAAATTTCCTAAAGCATTACATTTTCTATTAAATTCTTCCATTGTAATCTCTCCATCTTGTAATCTTTTATGTAACATAGCTAATGTTTTATCTCCCATTTCGTTTACACTGGTTGGATTAGTGTGCTCTATGTCATTAATGTTTTTAGTTAACATATTATTATCCATTGAAACTTTTCTTTCTTCAAAATTTCCGTTTCTAGTAAAACTATTATTTATCATATTGTTATTGTTTATTTTATTAATGTTTGTAGGATTATTAAAGTTACTATTATTATTTTTACCTATTATCATTATTCATCACCACTTCTATTTTTAAATTGTATGGTAATTGGAGTTCCTTCAAAATCGAAGTTTTCTCTTATTTTATTTTCTAAATATCTTTCATATGAAAAATGTACTAATCCTTTATTATTAACTCTTAATGTAAATTTTGGTGGTTTTGTTCCTGTTTGAGATGAGAAATATATCTTTAAACGTTTTCCTTTATAAGATGGTGGAATGTTTAATTGATATGCATCTAAGATTACGTTGTTTAATATACTTGTAGGTATTTCTCTTTTAATATTTTCTCCTACTTTGATAACTTCTGGCATAAGAGTGTGAATTCTTTTTTTGGTAAGTGCTGATAAAAAGATGATTGGGGCATATGTTGCGAATTGGAATTCAGCACGTACTAATTTTTTATATTCATTAATACTAGTATCTTTTACAGTATCCCATTTGTTAACAACTAGTATTAATCCTTTTCCTCTTTCTATAGCATAACCAGCTATATGTTTATCATGTTCTGTAATACCTTCTTCAGCATTAATAACTACTAGACAGATATCACTTCTATCAATAGATTTTAGTGATCTAAATAAACTGTATTTCTCAATTGCTTCAAAGACTTTTCCTTTTTTACGCATTCCGGCAGTATCTATTAAAACATATTCTTCATTATGATATTTTAATACTGAATCAATTGAATCACGAGTAGTTCCTGCGACATTAGAAACAACAACTCTTTCTTCATTTAATAGGGCATTCATTAAACTACTTTTACCAACATTAGGTCTACCTATTATAGAAAATTTTAATCTATTATCTATATCTTCTTCAACTTCATTAAAATTTTCTGTTACTTTATCCATTAATTCTACATATCCAGTATTATGAATACTACTAATAGGAATATAATAGTCAAATCCTAATTCATAAAAATCATATAAATTATTCTTAGCATCTTTTACATCCATTTTGTTTATAGCAACTATTACTTCTTTTTTACTTTTTCTTAGAATATTTCTTACAATTAAGTCACTTGTAGTTAATCCTTCTTTTCCATCAACAACAAATACAACTATATCAGCATCTTTTATAGCTATTTCAGCTTGCATTTTAATTTCGTCATTAAATTGTAATTTTGTAGTATCAATTCCGCCTGTGTCTACTAAATGGAATTTTTTATTATTATAGGTTGTTGTTTGATATATTCTATCTCTTGTAACACCTGGTATATCTTCTATAATAGATATTTTTTTACCAACTATTTTATTAAAAAGAGTACTTTTACCAACGTTTGGTCTACCAACTAGGGCAACTGTAGGTATAGACATATTATCCCCTCCAATTCACGAATATTATATCATAGCATTGTGAATTTTTAAAGAAATTTTTCTTTTTGATATAAATAGGGGTTTTCTTGTGTTATAATTATAAAGAATAGGAGGCATGGACATGGAAAAAGAAGAATTTTGGTATGATAATCCAAATATTGTTACTAATTTAATTATAGGGTTAATTGCAATTATTGTTATACTTAGTCAATCATTTGCGATTAATAATAATTTAACTACAGGAGAGATTTTAAGAAATATTGTTAATCATAATAGTATATATTTTATATCTTTAGTTTATTTTGTAGCATTAAAAACTTATACTGGTAAGAAATATTTTAATTTTTTGAATTTATTTTTAATATTATTTTATTTAGTTACTAGTATTACTTCATTTCTTACTATATTTCAAACATTTTCATTATCTACACTTATTTCATTAGCATTACATGTTGTATTACTTTTATATTTGTTTCATACATTTCTTAGAAGAACTAGAGTTTGGAAGGAATTTAAGTTAGATAAATCACCATTTAATGAAATAAAGAATGATGCTTATTTTTATATAGTTATTGTACTTGGAGTATCACTTTTATCTTTGAATTTAATTTTTTGTAATACTTTAGATGGGGCAATTTTGGCTTTTCTTGATACTTGTTATATTGTTTTATTTGCTAGATATATTTATTTATATGGATATTTTCTAGATGTAAAAGAGAAAAAGAAAAATATGAATACTACAATGGATGAAGTTGTTGATAAATTTAATGAGGTAAAGAATAGTATAGAAAATAATGAATTTGTTTCTAATGTTTGTGACAAAGTTAATAAAGTAGTAGAAGATGCTAATTTAGTTGATTCTAAAGATAAAAATGTTAGTAAAAAAAGTAGACCTAAGAAGAAACAAGTAAGAACTAATACTAATAATAAAAAGGAGGAGAAATAAGCATGAATATGTTTGAAGAAATTGAAAAAATAAGAGAAGATCTTCCTAAGTTTAAAAGTATTACTAAAGAAGTAAGTAATGTTAGTTTAAATGGTTATCAATTATTTGCAGTTATTTCTTATGCTGTTTGTATATTTTTAGGAATAATTTTAGGTAATTTATTCCCATCTTGTGGAAGTAGTTCTAATTTTTATTCTACTTGTACAACAACTGAATTTAACTTTTCATTAATGTTATTTTTCTGGTTTATTTCATCCCTTGTATGTTTATTCTTCTATGGAATGGGACATATTATATCTTTGCTATCAGAAATTAATAAAAAACTTGGTAAAAAATAGTGAAATTTATGTATATTTCTTGCATTTTATATTAAAACATGGTAAATTTTATTTATAAGCATAGTATGCTTAATTATATTTATGGGAGGTAAAAATATATGAAAAAAGTTGAATTAGTAGAAACAGTAGCAACTGCAACTGGATTAACTAAGGCTGATACTACTAGAGTAATTGATGCTACTTTAGATGCTATTAAAGATGCTTTAGTTAAAGGAGATAAAGTACCACTAGTTGGATTCGGAACATTTGCAACTTCTAAAAGAGCTGCACGTGAAGGACGTAATCCTAGAACTGGTGAAACAGTTCAAATTGCTGCTAGAACTGCTGTTACATTCAAAGCTGGTTCTGCATTAAAAGATGCTGTAAACTAATTTTGAAAATATAAAGCCTTATGGCTTTTTTTTGTTGCAAAAATGTTTTGGAATGGGGTATAATTTAGGTATATAATAAAATAAAAGGAGTAGGGTATGAAATTAAAACAAAATAAAACACAAGTCTATTTACTATTAATATTCTTATTAGCATTATTAATAGGAATAGGATATGCAGCTTTGTCTGCGACATTAAATATTAATGGACAAACAACTATTAATAAAGCATCATGGGATATTCATATGGAAGATATTAATGTAACTAGTGGAAGCGTTACTGCAACAACAGTTCCAACACTAGATACAGCAAAAACTACAGTAAACTTCTCAGTAAAGTTAACTAATCCAGGAGACTTTTATGAGTTTACTGTAAAAGAAGTAAATAAAGGTA